>NZ_JAJCME010000059.1:0-289 GCF_020560115.1 Mediterraneibacter sp. 210702-DFI.5.30 | reverse complement strand
CGATCGTACCACGTGGCCGCGCCGGTGGGTATGCAATCATGCTGCCGCGTGAAGACCAGATGTTGATGAGCAAGAAAAATGCTGAAGAGCAGATTGCTGGTCTGATGGGTGGCCGGGCAGCTGAAGAAATCATCTTCCATTCACAGTCGTCCGGGGCTTCCAATGACTTTGAACAGGCAACGCAGATTGCGCGGGCCATGGTTACCCAATACGGGATGAGCGACAAGATCGGTCCGGTTGAGCTGCAGAGCTCTGGACAGGTTTTTGCTGGCCAAGGCTACGATCAGGC
>NZ_JAJCME010000058.1:0-289 GCF_020560115.1 Mediterraneibacter sp. 210702-DFI.5.30 | reverse complement strand
TACTATATGCAGTTTTCAAGGTACATAAGATGAAGTCCTTATTCAGTTCTTCATCCGACTGATATTTTCATCAGTCATTACATACACAAATCTCTTTGTATATCTAATCACTGGTGAAACCAGCTATCATAACAGCACTGCCCTGCTGATTGGGTTGGCGGTGATAAGTTGTTGCTCATCTTTGCCTGTATCTATATGTTCAACTTCGGCAGCGTCTCTGCCTTAGTTTCTTTCTTTTAATTTGGCGGCCACCTACTCTCCCACACCGTCTCCAGTGCAGTACCATCGG
>NZ_JAJCME010000057.1:0-293 GCF_020560115.1 Mediterraneibacter sp. 210702-DFI.5.30 | reverse complement strand
GTTTAATCCAATTATGCTTCTTCTTACGGATATTTGCCTTGATCCCGTGATTTCGCATGCAGTTAGTAACCCGCTTTAAGCCGGCCTTGAAATCCAATTTATTTTCAAAAGCTAGTTGCTTCGTCATGCCTAAATAACCCAAGGTCCACTTATGCTTTTTTTCCAATTCCAAAATGGCTTTAAGTAATTCTGCTTGTTCATCATCATGGATATTGGCCTTTCGATGAATCCACTTGTAGTAAGCATCTCGAGTAATACCTGCGATCTCGCTTAAAGTGCTGATTGGCCACCCG
>NZ_JAJCME010000056.1:0-294 GCF_020560115.1 Mediterraneibacter sp. 210702-DFI.5.30 | reverse complement strand
AAGCCTTCCTCTGTCAGCTTGGTGATCATTTCTGTTACTGAACCGGCTGCGATGCCCAATCCCAGTGAAATTTCTTTATTAGAAACCTTTTTATAGCCACCGCCTAGCTCAAAAATTATCTTTAAATAGTCTTCTTTCATTGGGGTCATGTTTTGTACAACTTCCTCCTAAAATATCAGCGGCAGTAAGTGTCGTCGAGCTTTTAACCATGTATTTTTCCATATTGAAACTAATGAGATTATAACATATCATAAAAATGTAATTTGGAATACCTAAATCTATTTTTAGCTTATT
>NZ_JAJCME010000055.1:0-295 GCF_020560115.1 Mediterraneibacter sp. 210702-DFI.5.30 | reverse complement strand
ATTGCCTTGGTCAATGGTGAGTCGGCATCAATCTTAAAATCAGGTGCAGCTGTAACTTGACCATTCAGCATCAGCTGTTCGATCGTCATCTGATTTTTAGTTAGCGTTCCCGTTATATCAGACGCAATGATTTCGGTGGCTCCCAGCGTTTCAACAGCCTGCAGCTTACGAATCAGCGCGTGCCGTTTAGCCATGGCTTGGGTTCCTAAGGCCAGCGTAATCGTAACAATTGCTGGCAGCCCTTCCGGAATTGCGGCAACCGCCAGTGAAATGGCAGTAAGCAGCATATCCAGTG
>NZ_JAJCME010000054.1:0-296 GCF_020560115.1 Mediterraneibacter sp. 210702-DFI.5.30 | reverse complement strand
CAATTGCTCCGTTGTCCTATTCTCAACGTTGATTCGCCCAACTTCAAAAAAACTCAAAGAATTGATCAAAAACGGCTGTCTGCACCGCTAGCGCTAAAGATCCACACTGACCCAGATCAAACAACTAAAAAAGCATCAGCCAAGGAATCACCCTACTGATGCACGGGAGTTATTAAGTTAGTCAGCATCTATCATTGAGCGGGCATACCAAAAATCAGTCTGTTGATCTGGTCCAATTGTAAACGTATGCGTGCCAGCCTTTTTAAAACCATACCGCTCATAAAAATGCCGCGCAC
>NZ_JAJCME010000053.1:0-299 GCF_020560115.1 Mediterraneibacter sp. 210702-DFI.5.30 | reverse complement strand
AGATTATTCAAGCCTTCTAGCATCTACGAAAAGAAAAGTTTACAATAAATATTGTAATATCGTACGTATGCAGCCATCGTCATTATGAATGATGACCATGAAGGGAGAAAGTTTTAATGAGCGAACCAGTCAACAGTCTTGCAGCAGAAATCATCGAATTCGAACGGGTCCATGCAATGACCGACAACCAAGTCGCATTTGGCAGCCAATTGTCGGTTGAGCGCGTGCATGATATCAAGTCACAAAGCGATCTCGCTACTGATGAGGAAGCCAGTCTCTTGCGGCGCTTCATGCAGGCC
>NZ_JAJCME010000052.1:0-303 GCF_020560115.1 Mediterraneibacter sp. 210702-DFI.5.30 | reverse complement strand
GACATATCCATTCGCGATCTGCCAGTGTCAGCTTTTTGGTCCCGGTACTCCCCATTACAAAACCGCAGTCATGGCAGGTTTGGGTAGTGTTTTTAGAGCTGACAGTGATAAATTGACGGTCATAGAGGTCGGCTTTGTATGACAACATCCCCAAGAAAGACCGCCAGCCAACATCACTGATGCTCATTGCCAAGGCATGATTTTTTAGCAGATTCTTACTCCTCAATTCTTCGGCTACAACGAGATCTTGGTTCTTGATCAGTGCTATAGACGTGCGTTGGAGAAAATCATGGCGGCGGTCAA
>NZ_JAJCME010000051.1:0-303 GCF_020560115.1 Mediterraneibacter sp. 210702-DFI.5.30 | reverse complement strand
AGAGCATTCGGCTGTTAACCGAAGTGTCGTTGGTTCAAGTCCAACAGGGGGAGCTTGAAGATCTTGCAGAAATGTAAGATCTTTTTATTCTTTGATTATCGGATCAGGAGTAGGAAACTAAGAAGTTCGATTTGTCGAATTATTTGAAAAGTTTCAAAAATTAAAAAAATATCAAAAAAGTACTTGCCAAACAGTGATTTATATGATACGATTATAATCGCTGTTGAGGAAGTCGACAGACAAAGTATGGCCCCGTGGTCAAGCGGTTAAGACATCGCCCTTTCACGGCGGTAACACGGGTTC
>NZ_JAJCME010000050.1:0-318 GCF_020560115.1 Mediterraneibacter sp. 210702-DFI.5.30 | reverse complement strand
AGTTGCAAAACGATTTATGTCATGATTAGCAGTTTCCTTTCAGAAGAAGAAAAGATGATCGTTGCCGCCCATGAATTAGGGCATATCATCCTGCATCGTTCCCAGCTGAAAATGGCTCCAATGCAAGATGATACACTCTACAATATGACAGATAATACAGAATATCAGGCAATCTGTTTGCTGCCGATCTACTGATTGAAGATGAAGACATTGAAGAGATGGTTCAGAACGAAGATCTGGATTATTTCGGCCTCTGCAGTTCATTGAATGCGACTCCGGAACTCATGAGCTTTAAACTATACAGCCTGACAAAACGAG
>NZ_JAJCME010000005.1:0-232923 GCF_020560115.1 Mediterraneibacter sp. 210702-DFI.5.30 | reverse complement strand
CCGCGACCCCAACCTTGGCAAGGTTGTACTCTACCAACTGAGCCACTGTCGCATAGGATTGTTCCCAATGAACAATCAATATGAAATTAAGATGTTGAGAGCGACAGACGGGGTTCGAACCCGCGACCCCAACCTTGGCAAGGTTGTACTCTACCAACTGAGCCACTGTCGCATAACTTATTGTTCCGACGAACAATAGATATGTTACTACAAGATCGTTAAAATGTCAACAGAAAAAATAAAAAAAATTAGAGAAAATGAAAAAAATTAAGTCTAAGACTTCCTAGTGAAAGAAAATCATGCTATACTGTGGTTACTGTGACTAAACACAACAGATGTGAAAAGAAGGATGTTGTAAATCTTTGTTCTATAATAAAAGAACAAATTACACAGAGATAAAAGATGAAAGAGGTGTCCATAATGAAAACAGTAAAGGTAGCAATTCTCGGACTTGGAACAGTAGGATCCGGTGTCTATAAACTGATTCAGAAGCGTGCAGATGTGATGGAGAAGACAATCGGCGCTCAGATGGAAGTGAAGAAGATCCTTGTTCGTAATATAAATAAGAAGAGAGAGGGCGTAGACGCTTCTCTTTTAACAGATAATTGGAACGATATTATTGAAGATGAGGAGATTCAGATCGTAATTGAAGTTATGGGCGGTATAGAGCCGGCGAAGACGATGATCCTTGAGGCGCTCAGAGCAGGTAAGAATGTAGTTTCTGCGAATAAGGATCTGATCGCAGAGGAGGGACATGTACTTCTTGCAACAGCTGAAGAGAATCGTGTGGATTTCCTGTTTGAGGCAGCAGTTGCCGGAGCAATTCCGATCATTCGTCCGATGAAGCAGTGCCTGGCAGTAAATGACATCTCTGAAGTTGTCGGTATCGTGAATGGTACTACAAACTACATCTTGACAAAGATGACAGAAGAAGGAATGGATTTCTCAGACGCACTTGAGAAAGCACAGGAGCTTGGATTTGCTGAGGCTGACCCGACATCGGATGTAGAAGGTCTTGATGCAGGACGTAAGGTGGCGATTATGGCTTCTATCGCGTTCCATTCCAGAGTCGTATTTCCTAACGTATTTACAGAAGGAATCACAAAGATCACAGCGAAAGATATCGAGTATGCGAAAGAATTTGACAGTGTGATCAAGCTGCTTGGCGTAGCACATAACACAGAGAGTGGAATTGAAGTAGGTGTTTACCCAATGATGATCCATAAGGAACACCCGCTTGCATCTGTAAGAGATTCCTTTAATGCAGTTTTTGTTCATGGAGATGCAGCAGATGATGCAATGTTCTATGGACGCGGTGCAGGAGAGTTCCCAACAGCCAGTGCAGTTATGGGAGATGTGATCGATGTTGCGAGAAATATGGCATATGGCTGCAATGGAAGAATCAGCTGTACATGTTATAAGAACCTTCCGGTAAAAGACATTGGAGATGTGAAGAATAAGTTCTTTATCCGTATGCAGGTGACAAATGAACCAGGTGTTCTTGCAGCAGTTGCAGAGGTATTTGGTAATCATAAGGTTAGTATCACAAGAGTTGTTCAGGAACATACACAGCCACATCAGGCAGAGCTTGTTATTGTAACTGAGAGTGTGAAAGAGAAATATATGAAGCGTGCCCTGGAAGAGCTTCTGGCACTGCCTAGCATTCTGGAAGTGAGCAGCATTATCCGTGAGTATTAATCATGAAAGAAGAATCATTGGTCAAGAAGGAGAGAATAGTTGAGTTACGCAGATAAAGTATTTATTGATATGTGCAGAGACATTATAGAGAATGGAACAAGCACAGAGGGTGAGAAGGTTCGCCCAAGATGGGAGGACGGAACACCGGCATATACCATTAAGAAATTTGGAGTGGTCAACCGCTATGACTTGTCTAAGGAATTTCCGGCACTGACTCTTAGAAGAACCGGGATCAAGAGCTGTGTGGATGAGATGCTCTGGATCTGGCAGAAGAAGTCGAATAATATTAATGATCTGAACAGTCATATCTGGGACAGTTGGGCTGATGAGGATGGTTCGATTGGAAAAGCTTATGGTTATCAGATGCAGGTGAAGCATCAGTATAAAGAAGGCATGATGGATCAGGTAGACCGCGTGATTTATGATTTGAAGAATAATCCGTATAGCCGTCGTATTATGACAAATATTTACGTGCATCAGGATCTTCATGAGATGAATCTGTATCCATGTGCATATAGTATGACATTTAATGTGACAAAGGAAAAGGACAGTGACAAGCTTACACTAAATGGAATTCTTAACCAGCGTTCTCAGGATGTCCTTGCGGCAAATAACTGGAATGTGTGTCAGTATGCAGTATTGCTTCATATGTTGGCGCAGGTATGTGACATGAAGGTCGGAGAGTTTGTTCATGTGATCGCAGATGCACATATTTATGACCGACATGTTCCGATGATTGAGGAACTGATCTCAAGAGAACCGCTTCCGGCACCGAAGTTCTGGCTGAACCCGGAAGTGAAAGACTTCTATGATTTCACACCGGATGATGTGAAACTGGAAGGATATGAGACACATCCGCAGATTAAGAATATACCAATCGCTGTGTAAAGGAGAAGAAGTATGCAGGCAATCGTAGCAGCAGATAATAATTGGGGAATCGGTTACCAGAACAGACTGCTGGTGAGCATTCCATCAGATATGAAGTTCTTTCGTCAGAAAACAACAGGAAATGTTGTAGTTATGGGACGAAAGACACTGGAAAGTTTCCCGAACGGACTTCCTTTGAAGAATAGAGTGAATATTGTTCTTACGAAGAATAAAAATTATCAGGTGAAAGATGCAGTGATCGTTCACTCAGAGGAAGAACTTTTAGAAGAATTGAAGAAGTATCCAAGTGAGAAGATTTATGTGATCGGTGGCGAGAGCATTTACAAGATGATGCTTCCATATTGTGATACTGTATATGTAACAAAGATAGACCGTGAATTCCAGGCAGACACTTATTTCCCGAATCTGGATCAGATGGAAGATTGGAAGATGACGGAAGAAGGAGAAGAACAGACTTGTTTTGATCTGGAATTTGCTTTTACAAAATATGAGCGCTGCTAAAACAGATGCTGTGAAAATGTAAAAGTGTAAAAGTGAGAAGATGAATTTGAAGATGAAGAAGAGAAGAGTAAGAGACTTTCTGCTTGCAGGAAGTCTTATTCTTGGAATGATGCTGACCGGGTGTGGAATGTCCGGGCAGCAGACAGAGCAAAACGGGGGAAAAGAACAGAATAAAGTAGAAAATGAAAAGATTAGTGTTGTAGCGACAATCTTTCCGCAGTATGATTTTGTGCGTCAGATCGCGGGAGAGAATGTGGAACTTAAGATGCTTTTAAAACCGGGTGAGGAGACACATTCTTATGAGCCGACGCCACAGGATATTATTGCGATCCAGAATAGTGATCTGTTTATCTATGTGGGCGGCGAGAATGATGCCTGGGTAGAAGACATTCTTGAATCAATGCCGGACAACGGAAGAAAGACTCTGAAGCTGGTGGATTGTGTTGACACAGTGGAAGAGGAACATGTGGAAGGAATGAAAGAAGAGCGTGGTCATGATCATGACGAGGATGATGCGGAGCATGAAGAGCACGAAGTGGAGCATGAAGAGGATGAAGCAGATCATGAAGAGCATGGACAGGAAGAAACACATTCTGTACATGAAATTGATGAACATGTGTGGACATCTCCGTTAAATGCGGTGAAGATCGTCGAGCAGATCAAAGAAGAACTCTGCGAGATTGATTCGGAAAATGCATCTGATTATGAAGAAAATGCAGAAGCTTATGTAGCACAATTGAAAGAATTGGATCAGGAATTTCAGGATGTGGTGGATCATTCAAAACGAAAGCTGATGATTTTCGGAGACAGATTTCCGTTCCGTTATTTTGCAGAAGCGTATGGTCTGGATTATTATGCAGCATTTTCAGGATGTGCTTCGGACACAGAGCCAAGCGCAGCTACAATGGCGTTTTTAATCAATAAAGTACAGGATGAGAATATTAAAACAGTATTAAAAATGGAACTTAGCAACGAAAATATTGCAAAAGCTATTGCAGAAGCAACAAATGCTGATGTAAAAGAATTTTATAGCTGTCATAATCTGACAGCAGAGCAGTTTGCAGATGGAGAGACATATCTGAGTCTTATGGAGAAAAATGTTGAAACATTAAGGGAGGTGTTGAACTGATGGCGTTGATTAAATGTGAAAATGTATCCATTGGATATGAAGGACAGATGGTCGTACATGACTTGAATTTTGAGATTAATCAGGGAGACTACCTCTGTATTGTCGGAGAAAATGGTTCCGGAAAAAGTACACTTGTAAAGAGTCTTTTGGGACTGAAGAATGTGGACAAAGGCAAGATTGTTTTTGATGATGGATTAAAACAGACAGAGATCGGATATCTTCCACAGCAGACAGATGTGAAGAAAGATTTTCCGGCCAGTGTTTATGAAGTGGTTCTTTCCGGCCGGTTGAACAGCAGAGGGATGAAACCGTTTTATACAGCAGAAGATAAGAAGCAGGCGTGGGAGAAGATGGACATGCTTGGAATCCGTGATCTCGCAAAACAATGTTTCCGAGATCTGTCCGGTGGACAAAGACAGCGTGTTCTGCTTGCAAGAGCATTGTGTGCGACCAAGAAACTCTTGCTTCTTGACGAACCGGTCACGGGATTGGATCCAATTGTGACAGCAGAATTCTATCAATTGATCAGTCGAATCAATAAGGAATCCGGGATTGCAGTTGTTATGGTTTCACACGATATCGAGAGTGCTGTAGAATATGCAAGTCATATCCTTCATTTACAGGAAACAGTGCTGTACTTTGGAAAAGCAGATGGATACGAGAAGAGTCGTGCCGGCAAAACATTCTTAGGAGGTGAGACACATGTTTGATACAGTGATTGAGATGTTGTCTTATCCTTTTATGACAAGAGCGTTCCTTGTTGGATCACTGGTTGCATTATGTTCTGCATTACTGGGCGTCAGCCTTGTATTGAAACGGTATTCCATGATCGGTGATGGACTTTCTCATGTGGGATTTGGTGCCATGGCGATTGCGGCTGCGATGAATGCCGCTCCGCTTACAGTAGCAATCCCGGTTGTTATTGTAGCAGCGATTCTGCTTCTTCGAATCAGCGGGAATGCAAAGATCAAAGGAGATGCGGCAATTGCGTTGATTTCTACAACGTCACTAGCAGTTGGCGTGATGGTGATCTCATTGACAACAGGAATGAATACGGATGTATATAATTATATGTTTGGAAGCATTCTTGCGATGAGTGCGGAGGATGTGAAATTAAGTCTTGTACTTTCCGTTTTTGTACTCATCCTGTTTATTGTTTTTTATCACAAGATATTTGCGATTACATTTGATGAGACATTTGCCAGTGCAACAGGTGTAAAAGCAGGAGTTTACAATACGTTGATCGCTGTACTTACAGCAGTGACAATCGTGCTTGGAATGCGTATGATGGGAGCATTATTGATCTCGAGCCTGATCATTTTCCCGGCATTGACATCAATGAGAGTGTGCAGGACATTTAAAAGTGTCATAATAAACGCAGCAGTGATCTCAGTGGTGTGTTTGATCGCGGGTGTGACCCTTTCTTATGTGGCGGCAACCCCGGCGGGAGCCAGTGTTGTTCTTGCCAATCTTGTAATGATGGTTCTGTATACAGTAGTTGGAGCTGTGAAAAATCATATGCGATAGATTAAATAAGATCAAGAACTCGACGTTGACAAGATATTTTTTAACACTTATAATTAATTTACGCTTTACGCAAATACGAAGACAGGGAGTAGTACACAGCTTGTGGATGTACAGAGGCTTATCTCTGAATTCAGGTGATGACATGGATAGATCTGGCTGTTGACACAGGTACTGTGAACGGTAAATACTGGATATTCGCCCTGGGCATGAAGGTCATGCTTGGGGCTTTCTTTTTTGAAAAGGGAGGTATATAGATTGAAACAGATTTCAGGAAACAAATTACTTGTAAGAGCGCTGAAGGAAGAAGGCGTGGATACCATTTTCGGCTATCCGGGAGCATGTACGATTGATATCAGTGATGAATTGTACAAGCAGGATGATATTCGGATCATTCTGCCAAGACATGAGCAGGCACTGGTTCATGAGGCGGATGCTTATGCCAGAACAACGGGTAAGGTAGGTGTCTGTCTTGTTACAAGCGGACCGGGAGCTACAAACCTTGTTACAGGGCTTGCAACAGCGAATTATGACAGTGTACCTCTCGTATGTTTTACAGGTCAGGTAGCAAGACCATTGATCGGAAATGATGCATTCCAGGAGGTTGATATTGTAGGAATTACACGCAGTATTACGAAATACGGTGTTATTGTACGAAACAGAGAGGATCTTGGAAGAATTATTAAAGAAGCCTTTTATATTGCAAGAACAGGAAGACCGGGACCGGTACTGATCGATCTTCCAAAAGATGTGATGGCAGAACTTGGAAGTGCGGATTATCCGGATACAGTCAATATCCGTGGCTATAAGCCAAATACGAATGTGCATATGGGACAGTTAAAACGTGCGCTTAAGATGCTGAAAAAGGCAAAGAAGCCGTTATTCCTTGCAGGAGGCGGTGTGAATATTGCACGTGCGAATGAGGTGTTTACAGAAGTTGTAGAGAAGACAGAAGTTCCGGTTGTCACAACGATCATGGGACGTGGAGCAGTTCCGACAGATCATCCGCTTTATATAGGAAACCTTGGAATGCACGGAGCATATGCTTCGAACATGGCAGTCAGCGAATGCGATCTTTTATTCTCGATCGGAACACGTTTTAATGACCGTATTACAGGTAAGCTGCATGAGTTTGCACCGAATGCACAGATCGTTCATATTGATATCGATACAGCATCTATTTCAAGAAATATTCATGTTGATGTGCCGATCGTTGCAGATGCGCTTGAGGCAGTTACGAAGATGAATGAATATGTAGAGCACTGTGAGACAAAGAAGTGGAGAAAACAGATCGCAGAGTGGAAGGAAGAACATCCTCTGACAATGAAGAACCGCGTGGATATGGGACCGCAGGATATTATTGAAGAGATCAACCGTCAGTTTGACAATGCAATCATTGCAACAGATGTAGGCCAGCATCAGATGTTCACAACACAGTATATTGAGATTACAAAGAACAAGCAGCTGATCACTTCCGGTGGACTTGGAACGATGGGATATGGTTTCCCGGCTGCAATCGGAGCGAAGCTTGGTAATCCGGATAAGGACGTTATTGCAATCTCCGGAGACGGTGGTATGCAGATGAACATTCAGGAATTTGCTACAGCAGTATTGGAAGAACTTCCATTGATTCTCTGTGTATTTAACAATGAATATCTTGGGATGGTACGTCAGTGGCAGAAGCTGTTCTATGGAAAACGTTACAGTATGACGAACCTGAAATCAGGAGCACTTTTCCGCAGAACAAACGGGCAGGAGATGCCGGAGTACACACCGGATTTTGTGAAGCTTGCAGAGAGCTACGGAGCTAAAGGAATCCGTGTTATGAAGAAAGAAGATATCGCAGCTGCATTTGAAGAGGCGAAGAAGAATACAAAGACACCGACACTGATCGAGTTCGTTATCAATCCGGAAGAACTTGTATATCCGATGGTTCAGCCGGGCGGAACACTTGAAGATTTGATCATGGATTGTTAATCGATTAGAACAGAAAATATAGGTTAGCGAGGAAGAGATATGGATAATAATATGAAAAAGAGATGGATTTCTCTCTATGTAGAAAACCAGGTTGGTGTACTTTCGAAGATTTCCGGTTTATTTTCCGGGAAATGTTATAACCTGGACAGTCTGACAGTTGGAACAACAGAAGACCCGACCGTTTCCAGAATGACAATTGCAACAGTCAGCGATGATGAGACATTTGAGCAGATCAAGAAGCAGCTTAACCGTATGATTGAAGTAATTAAAGTAATTGATTTTACAGACGTATTTGTAAGAATGAAAGAGATTCTTTATGTAAAAGTCTTAAAATGTACACCGGAGGATAAGGTTGAGATCTTTCAGATCGCAGAGACATTTAAGGCGAAAGTAATCGATTACGGAAAGGACAGTCTTCTGGTTGAGTTTGTACAGACTGCGACAAAGAATGATGCAGTTGTGAAGTTGATGAAGGAAGAATTTAAGAGCATTGAAGTTGTCCGAGGCGGAAGCGTTGGAATCGAGTCGATCAGTATGATGGAAAGATAATTAATAAAAAGAAATAAAAAAGTATCAGAAGCAAATTTAAAAGTTTCTGATACTTTTTTATTTATATGTTTTTTGATTTTGTATCCATTTGTGATTTGCTATTACAAACGGAATAATACTGTCGCAATATTAAAGTAGATCAAGATTGAGAAGGTATCCACCAGAGTTGTGATCAGTGGAGATGCCATAATCGCAGGGTCGAGATTTACTTTCTTGGCAAGAAGTGGGAGGATACATCCAACCAGCTTTGCCATGATCACGGTTCCCATCAGAGAGCAGGCAATCACAACTGCAAGTCCTGGATTGTGATACTGTATAAAGATACGTACACCGTTGGCAACAGCAAGAAAAGCACCGACGATCAAAGAGATACGGAATTCTTTGAACATGACTTTGAAAAGATCTGTAAAACGGATCTCATCCAGTGCGATTCCACGGATGATCAGTGTTGCACTCTGGGAACCACAGTTTCCACCGGTATCCATCAGCATTGGGATGAAGGATACGAGAAGAGGGATGGCTGCGAATGCATTTTCATATCTTGTAATGATCGTTCCTGTGATGATGGAAGTGAACATCAAGATCAAAAGCCATGGGATACGGTTCTTTGCATGCTGAAGAACGGATGTTTCAAAATATGTCTTCTCACTAGGGTTGATGGCAGCCATCTTTGTGATATCCTCTGTGGCCTCATCTACCATAACATCCATAGCATCGTCGAATGTAACAATACCAACCATGCGGCCGTCCTGGTCAATAACAGGGAGCGCAAGCAGGTCATACTTTGTGAACAGCTGTGCAACCTGTTCCTGATCAGAGTGTGTATACACGGAGATGATCTCTGTCTCCATCAGGTCTTTGATCGGAACATCGTCATCTGTTGTCATCAAATCTTTTGCACTTACGATACCGACCAGTTTTCTGCGTTCTGTGATATAGCAGGTGTAAATGGTCTCTTTATGGATTCCGGTCTTCTTGATATGTGCCATCGCCTGTCCGACAGTCATTTCCTCACGCAGGTCTACATATTCCGTTGTCATGATACTTCCGGCACTGTCTTCCGGATAGTTCAGCAGCTGGTTGATCATGCTACGGTCTGACGCGCTGACGGTAGCCAGAATTCGCTTTACAAGGTTTGCCGGGAGTTCTTCCAGCATATCGACCGTATCGTCCATATAGAGGTCGTCTAAGAGCTCTTTCAGCTCTTTCTCAGTAAACATTGTTACCAGATAAGTCTGCATGGAAGTGTCCATATTGGAAAATACTTCAGCAGCTTTATCTTTTGGAATAAGACGAAAAGCAAGAGCCAGTTCTTTATCACTTAAAGTTGAGAGAAGGGAGGCTATGTCCACTTCGTTCATTACATCGAGAATACTTCTGACAGCTTTGAATTCGCGCTGCGCCAGAAGCTTTATAAAAATATCTTTGTCCATGATAATTACCTCGCATTATTTTATTTTTGTCTATTGAGCCACATATGTGGTAACTACTGGCACCAGAGTCCATAACCTCACCTCCCTTGTTTGTATTTTTATGAGAAACAAAAAACTCCATCATTGCCTGAACAATGACGGAGTCGTATTGACTTCTTATAAAATGCATCGTTCAAGCTTTAGTATCACAGGGCATATCAATTGCATTAGGTTGTGCCTTCTCGACACAGCCTGCTGACCAACTAATCGTGTCTCCACAATCTCGCGGCAGCAATCTCCGGGTCCTATCGAATGCTTAAGCATGTCAAATATCCCAATCCCTGTGGTAACCTCACCTACCGAAATGATGTAGTTGTGTTGTTTTTACCATAGATTATTGTATCCCACGCAGCGGGGCGTGTCAAGGAAAAATGCGATAAATCTGTGTAAATTGGTGTAAAAAGAAAGAAAAAAGTGGAAAAAGATGAAAAGACAAAAAGGATATCTGTCAGAGTAATCATTACTTCTGGCAGATATCCTTTTTGTTTTCAATCCTTGCGGATCTGATATACAATTTTCCCATTCACTTTTTCCTCAGTGATCATTTTTTGCTTTACCATATAGGGAAGAATTGAATCAAGAAATTGTCTTGGATTCGTCACATTGATTTGTTCCTGCATAAATGGCTGTTTCGCCGTCAGATCTTTCACATATGGTTCAAGAGCTGTGCGGGTCATAGGACCATTTTTCTTCAATGTCTTTTTGACTTTGGAGATTCCTTTGGAACTGAGCATATTAGCAAGATCGCTTCCCTGTCTCATCGTACGCCACAATCCCCATCCGTAGACGATCATTGTAGCAACTGCAAAGAGCAGTACATAAGGAAGATATTTCAGAATCGTATGCATCATTTCCGTTTCTCTCCTTTCCAGTAGATCAGGTGATTATCATGAAGGATCTCAAGGTATTTGATCAGTCTTGTCAGCGGCTGTTCCATAGAAGGAAACTCTGCTTCAAGCTCTTTGGAGATTGCATGTACATCCTTTTTATCATCGATGGAGTTCCACACAAAAGTTCCAAGCTTGTCTAACTTGATTTCACTTACACGGGGACGACGGAAGAAGCGCTGAGCCAACTTGTGATAAAATCCCTTCCATTCGATAAGGACGGTAATAATACCGTCCTCACCTGTTTCATATTCAATTTCCGGATTCTTCTCCGGGATAAAGTCAAGATAGTTTTTACTGTCTTTCTTTTTCATTGAATTATTTTTCCTTATCAGCTTTCATACATACAACGTACAGAAGTACGAGTAATGCAATGTAAAGCACCAGACTGCCAACCTGTGGTAAGTGGAATGGCAGAATGATCTTAGAATCAATCTTAACTACTGCAAATACAGCAAGAAGGATACCGATGATACCTTCTCCGGCGATCATACCGGATGTAAAGAGAAGACCTCTGTCTGTACGTGCTTTTTTCTCTGCCTCTGTACCTTTTTTCTTCTCAACGAAGATACGTACAATACCACCAGCCATGATACCAGCACTCAGAGAGAATGGAAGGTACATACCAACTGCGAATGGCATAACCGGCATCTTGAGGATCTCAACAACGATTGCAATAAAAACACCGATCAGGATCATAGCCCATGGAAGTTCCTCATTCATGATACCTTCAACGAGCATCTTCATCATTGTAGCCTGAGCTGCCGGAATCTTTTCTGTTCCGTATCCCCAAGCCTCATTCAGAAGGTAAAGAACGAATCCGATTGCTGCTGAAGAAGCAACAACACCGATGATCTCACCAACCTGCTGTTTGGAAGGTGTAGCACCTACGATGAATCCTGTCTTTAAGTCCTGAGAAGCATCTCCTGCGATTGCTGCAACGATACAGATGATACCACCGATAGAAATGGCTCCAACCATACCTGTAAGTCCTGTAGTACCTGTTACTTTCAGGATTACTGTAGCAAAGAGAAGAGTAGCGATTGTCATACCTGATACCGGGTTGTTAGAAGATCCGATCAGTCCAACCATACGAGAAGATACAGTTGCAAAGAAGAATCCGAATACAACGATGATCAGGGCACCAATCAGGTTAACCGGGAAGATCGGAAGGATCCAGATCAGAACAGCGATCACAATGATAACTCCGATCAGTAATGGGAATGGAAGATCCTGCTCTGTACGAAGCTGTTTTCCAGATCCGGCATTCTTTTTCATACTTCCAACGGCCTGCTTAAATGTTCTTACGATCAGAGGAAGGCTCTTGATCAGACTGATGATACCACCAGTTGCAACAGCTCCTGCTCCGATGTATTTGATGTAGTTACTCCACAGAGCGGACGGACCACCACCTGGCATAGTGAGCAATTCATTGACTGTAACTGATGCAGGGAAGATTGTAGCATCTCCACCGAACAGTGCGATCATTGGCATAAGTACGAACCAGCTGAGTGTACCACCGGCGAACATGTAGCTGGAGATCTTCGGTCCACAGATATATCCTACACCACCAAGTGCCGGAAGAACCTGCATACCAATCTGTGCTCCGCTGTAGTTCTTGAATGCGTGTCCAATCTCACTTGGGAAGAGCTGCGTTCCGTCTGCAAGGAATTTGTAAACGGCTGCGATACCAAGTCCTGCGAATACTGTACCAGCCTTAGATCCACCTTCTTCTCCGGCCAGAAGAACTTCTGCACAAGCAGTTCCCTCTGGGAAAGGAAGTGTTCCGTGCTCTTCAACGATAAGAGCCTGACGAAGCGGTACCATGAAGCATACTCCGAGTATTCCACCAAACAGGGCAATCAGAGCGATGGAAAGGATGCTTGGGAAAGCAATCTTTCCTTCTTCAGCCCAAAGGAATAATGCAGGAAGTGTGAAGATAGCTCCTGCTGCAACAGACTCTCCGGCAGAACCGATTGTCTGTACCATGTTGTTCTCGAGAATAGAATCCTTACGGAGAATCACACGAATGATTCCCATAGAAATTACGGCTGCCGGGATGGAAGCGGAAACTGTCATACCAACGAGAAGTCCGAGGTATGCGTTAGCAGCTCCAAATACGATTGCCAGAAGGATACCAATCAAGAGTGCTGTCACCGTAAACTCAGGAACGACTTTGTCCGCTGGAATATACGGCTTGAATTCTTTCTTGTTGTTGTCCATTTTTTCAATGTCCTTTCTTTTGTTTTTCTATGCTATCCTGCTGTCCCCATAACAGATAGCGGCGCCTTTTGTTAATATAAAAAATTTTTTATTAACACAGCTTTATGATTATAGCATATTAAAGTGCTAAAAGGAAGAATAAAACGCAAAAATGTTATGGAAATATGTTGTAAATGTAAAATTTTTATAAAAATGGTAGATTTTGGAACAAAAAAGAGAGGGGGATGAGAAAAAATTTCAAAATTCTTGATAAAAATAGGAGCTTTTAGAAAAATGATAAGAAATTGAGAAATACAATAGAATGTAGAAATGTTTGATGTCAAAAAAGAGAATTTGTGGTAAAATATAATGGATTATGTAGAAACAGAAAAGAACGGAGGTCAACAGTTGGAAGCTTATACAGGGTTTGCGGCGGTCTACGACATTTTCATGGATAATGTACCTTACGAAGAGTGGGGCGAATACATTCACAGTCTTTTAAAAGACCGTGGAATAGAAGACGGGATTCTTTTGGATCTGGGCTGTGGCACAGGAACAATGACAGAGAAGCTGGCGGATTATGGATATGATATGATCGGCGTGGATAATTCAGAAGATATGCTGGAACTTGCGATGGAGAAACGTATGGAGTCAGGGAAGGACATTCTTTATCTGCTTCAGGATATGCGTGAGTTCGAATTATATGGAACAGTAAGGGCGATTGTCAGTGTCTGTGATTCTGTCAACTATATTACAGAACCGGAGGAACTGGAAGAAGTATTCCGTCTGGTGAATAACTACCTGGATCCCAAGGGAGTCTTTTTGTTTGATTTTAATACTGTATATAAGTATAAAGAAGTCATGGGAGATACTGTGATCGCGGAAGACAGAGGGGAATGCAGTTTTATCTGGGATAATTTCTATTATGAAGAAGAACGGATCAATGAGTATGATCTGACTCTGTTCATTCAGGAAGACGCAAGTGAAGATTTGTATCGGAGATATCAGGAGACACATTACCAGAGAGGGTATACCTTAGAAGAGATGAAAGAGCTGGTAGAACGTTCGGGACTTGTTTTTGAGGCGGCATATGACGCAGTTACACACGAGGAACCGACAGAGAAGAGTGAGAGAATCTATATCGTTGCCAGAGAATCCGGGAAATGAATTGGATACAATTCTTGAATAGATAAGAAAGACGAGGAGAATAAGACATGAATGATTATATTGTAAGAGCAACAGCAGGAAATGCACAGATCCGTGCATTTGCGGCAGTGACAACAAACCTGGTTGAGGAGGCAAGAGAGCATCACGGAACAAGTCCGGTTGCGACAGCAGCGCTGGGAAGACTCCTTACAGGTGGAGTGATGATGGGAAGCATGATGAAGAATGATACAGACATGCTGACAATCCAGATTCAGTGTTCCGGTCAGATTGAAGGTCTGACTGTGACAGCGGACAGCAAGGGAAATGTAAAAGGATATGCATTTAATCCGGATGTGATGCTTCCGGCGAAGAACGGAAAGCTTGATGTCGGTGGAGCACTTGGACAGGGTGTCATGACGATCATCAAAGATATGGGACTCAAGGAGCCATATTCAGGCCAGACAATTCTGCAGACAGGAGAGATCGCAGAGGATCTTACTTATTATTTTGCAACATCTGAACAGGTACCATCTTCTGTCGGACTTGGAGTTCTGATGAACAAAGATAATACAGTGAAATGCGCCGGTGGATTTATCGTTCAGGTAATGCCTTTTATCGAGGATAAAGTACTTAATAAGCTGGAGGCAAACATTCAGAAGATCCAGTCTGTAACATCCATGCTGGATAACGGACATACACCGGAGCAGATGCTTGAGCAGGTTCTTGAAGGACTTGATCTGGAAATTACAGATACAATGCCGGCACAGTTCTATTGCAACTGCTCTAAGAAGAGAATCGAGAAAGCAATCATCAGTATCGGAAAGAAAGATATTCAGGAAATGATCGATGAAGGTAAAGAGATTGAAGTGAAGTGTCATTTCTGTAATACAGCATATAAGTATACAGTAGATGAATTGAAAGAATTGTTAAAACAGGCTCGATAAGTATTGCCGGGGCTTTTGTCCTGACATCAAATATAGAAGATGGGGTGAAGATGAGATGAAAAATGGATTTGTGAAGGTTGCGGCAGCGACACCGGATATCCGCGTTGCGGATGTGGAATTCAATACACAGAATATCATCAATGCTATGGAAGAAGCACAGAAAAATGGCGCGAAGATTCTTGTGTTTCCGGAGCTTTGTGTGACAGGATACACCTGTAGTGATCTGTTCGACCACAGCGTACTTCTGAAAGCTTCCAGAAAAGCATTGCTTGAGATTGCAGAAAATACAAACGACAAAGATATGCTTGTATTTGTTGGAGCACCGTTTGAAGTGAATGGAAAGCTTTACAATGTAGCTGCGGCAATGAACCAGGGTGAGATCATCGGATTTACGACAAAGACGTTCCTGCCAAACTATGGTGAATTTTATGAGATGCGTCAGTTTACTCCGGGACCACAGACAGTGAGAGAGATTACATTTGAAGGAAAGAAGATTCCATTCGGTCCGCAGATTCTCTTCCAGGCAGAAGGAATGGAAGAACTGGTAGTGGCAGCCGAGATCTGCGAGGATGTCTGGTCACCGGTTCCGCCGAGTATTCAGGCGGCACTTGAAGGTGCAACAGTGATCGTCAACTGTTCCGCAAGTGATGAGACGATCGGAAAAGACACTTACCGTCGTGCACTGATCTCCGGACAGTCTGCAAGATTGATCTCTGGATACATTTATGCAAATGCCGGAGAAGGGGAGTCAACTACGGATCTTGTTTTTGGCGGACACAATATCATTGCTGAAAATGGGACAATCCTGAAAGAAAGCAGTAGATATGTAAATGAAATCATTTACTCAGAGATCGATCTTCAGAGAATTACAGGCGAGAGAAGAAAGAATACAACATTCCAGCCATTGGATGAAGAGACTCTGGTACGTGTTCCGTTTACAATTGAAGAGACAAAGACATTCTTGACAAGAACATTTCCGAAGAAGCCGTTTGTTCCTTCTGATGAACAGACCCGCGCACAACGCTGTGAGGAGATCCTGACGATCCAGGCAATGGGACTGAAGAAACGTCTGGCTCATACGAATGCAAGAACTGCTGTTGTCGGTATTTCCGGAGGTCTGGATTCTACACTTGCACTGCTTGTAACGGCACGCGCATTTGACATGCTTGGAAGAGATAAGAAAGACATCATTGCTGTGACAATGCCTTGTTTTGGTACGACAGACAGAACTTATCAGAATGCCTGTGAGATGTCGAAGAAAGTCGGAGCAACTTTGATTGAGGTTCCGATCGCAGATGCCGTGAATGTTCATTTCCGTGACATCGGACATGATCCGGAAGATCACAGTGTAACTTATGAAAACTGCCAGGCGAGAGAGCGTACACAGGTACTGATGGATATCGCAAACAAGACTTGGGGAATGGTTATTGGAACAGGCGATCTGTCAGAGCTTGCGCTTGGATGGGCAACTTACAATGGAGATCATATGTCCATGTACGGAGTGAATGCTTCTGTACCGAAGACACTGGTTCGCCATCTTGTAAAATATGCTGCGGATGATACAAAAGACGAAGCTCTTAAGCATGTACTTTACGATGTGCTTGATACACCGGTAAGTCCTGAGCTTCTACCGCCGAAGGACGGAGATATCGCGCAGAAGACAGAAGATCTTGTAGGACCTTACGAACTGCATGATTTCTTCCTGTACTTTATGCTTCGTTTTGGATATGAGCCGAGCAAGATCTTCCGTATTGCATGTATGACATTTGATGGTGAATATGACAAAGAGACCATTTTTAAATGGCTGGAAACATTTTGTAGAAGATTTTTCTCTCAGCAGTTCAAGCGTTCCTGTCTGCCGGATGGACCGAAGGTTGGTACTGTGGCACTTTCTCCTAGAGGGGACTGGAGAATGCCAAGTGATGCCTGCGTGGCAGTATGGATGAAAGATCTTGAGGCTTGCAGAGTATAAGAAAACTATGAGAAACACGCTCCGCGAGTTTCTCAAGTTATCGCGGCAGTCGCCAAGGTCTCGTGCAAGCACGGACTTTGGCTCGTTGCTCGCGTAAATAAAAATTGCGGGATGCAGGAAACATGCATTCCGCACAAACTTGGGGAAAGAAAAGGAGAGGATAAGATGCAACTAATCAGAACAGAGGATGCGGTCGGCAGTGTGCTTTGCCACGACATTACCCAGATTATTCCGGGAGTTGTGAAGGATGCGGTCTTCCGCAAAGGACACGTTGTAACAGAAGAAGATGTACCGGTACTGCTTTCTGTAGGAAAAGAACACCTCTATGTATGGGAGAAGCAGGAAGGCATGCTTCATGAGAATGATGCGGCAGAAGTACTGCGTCAGGTATGCCAGGGAGAGCATATGAATGCATCTGAGGCGAAAGAAGGAAAGATCGAACTGACTGCACAGTGCGACGGCCTTCTGAAGATCAATCGCAAGAAATTGAATGAAGTAAATGCGCTCGGTCAGATCGTGCTTGCATCCAGACATGGCAATTTCCCGGTGAAAAAGGGAGATAAGATCGTAGGTATGCGTGTTGTTCCGCTAGTGATCGAGGAAGAGAAGATGAATCATGTGAAAGAGCTCTGTGGGGAAGAGCCGATTTTCACAATTCTCCCGTTCCATCAGATGAAAGTCGGAATTGTGACAACAGGAAGCGAAGTTTATCATGGAAGGATCACAGATAAATTTACTCCGGTCGTAAAAGCAAAATTAGAAGAGGCAGGCATGGAAGTACTTGGAAATGTACTCTGTGACGATGACTCTCAGATGGTAACAGACGCGATCAATGAATGGATCGCTAAGGGCGCGGAATTTGTAGTCTGTACAGGCGGGATGAGCGTTGATCCGGATGACAGAACACCGTTATCTATCAGAAATGCAACTGATGAGGTGATCACTTACGGTGCACCGGTACTTCCGGGTGCAATGTTCATGTTGGCTTATAAAGGAGAGATTCCGGTTGCAGGTCTTCCGGGATGCGTAATGTATGCAAGAAGAACAATCTTTGATCTGGTGCTTCCGAGAATTGCAGCAGGCGAGAGATTAAGTGTAGAAGATTTCACAGTGCTTGGAGAAGGCGGACTTTGCCTGAACTGTGAAGTATGTACTTATCCAAACTGTGGATTTGGAAAATAATAAGATGAAGGAGAATTGGGGAATGAATTCATTTTATGTAAATCTGCAGGCTGAGCTTGCAGATGCAAAAGAAGAGCTTTGGGCACAGACTCAGATTGATGGTGCTGAAGCAGGAAAGAAAATTCTGTTAAAAGGTGAACCGAAGGATACAGACAGTGTTTTTGTAGATGAAAAAGGTGAACGTATTTTTCAGGAGCGTATCAGCCGTCCGGCGAAGCTGGTGATCTGTGGGGCAGGGCATGTATCTATGCCAATCATTCGCATGGGAAAGATGCTTGGATTCCATGTTACGGTGGTAGAAGACCGTCCGAAGTTTGCTGATGATGCGAGAAGAGCAGAGGCTGACCAGGTCTATTGCGAACCATTTGAAGATGGTCTTGCAAAGATTAAAGGAGATACAGATACATGGTTTGTTATTGTTACAAGAGGTCACAGATATGACACAGATTGTCTCAGAACAATCCTTGGAAAGCCAAGAGCTTATGTTGGAATGATGGGAAGTAAGAGAAGAACTGCGATCGTAAAAGACCAGCTGGAGGCAGAAGGGTTTGAGAGAGATGTGCTTGAAGCAGTTCATACGCCGATTGGGTTGAAAATCGCTGCTGAGACGCCGGAAGAGATCGCGGTGTCTATTATGGCAGAAATCATTCAGATTAAAAACAGCCGTGCAAAGAGCGGCGGATATTCCAGTGAACTTCTTGAAGAAATTCTGAAAGAAGACGAGTGTGGAAAAGTGCTTGCGACAATTATTTCCAGAAAAGGTTCTGCACCACGTGGCGTAGGAACAAAGATGCTTGTATGCGGAGATGGAAGGATCATCGATACAATCGGTGGAGGGTGTGTGGAAAGTGAGATTATTCAGAAAGCACTCCTCATGATCCGTACGGAGCAGGAAGGATTCCAGGTATGCAAGGTAGACATGACAGCAGAGGCAGCCGAGGATGAAGGTATGGTCTGTGGCGGCGTTGTTGAAGTCATGCTCGAAAGGGTAAAATAAGCGCTTTGAAAAAAGTTAAAATGATAGTAGTAATTGAGAGTGGAGAATAAGAAAGATGGATGATATCAAAATTTTAAAAGGAAATATTATCTATACAAAGACGAAAGATGAATTTGAGATATGCGAACACGGTTATCTTGTGTGTAAAGATGGAAAAGTAGAAGGAATCTATCAGACACTTCCGTTCCGACTTGGAGGGGAACCAATTGAGGATCATGGAGATTGTCTGATCATTCCGGGAATGACAGATCTGCATATACATGCACCGCAGTATACATTCCGCGGTACAGGGATGGATCTAGAACTTCTGGAGTGGCTGGAGACGAATACATTTCCGGAGGAAGCAAAATACAAGGATGTATTGTATGCGAATGAGGCGTATGCGAAGTTTGCCAAGAACTTGAAACATAGTTCAACAACAAGAGCATGCGTCTTTGGGACAATTCATAGAAGATCGACACTTGTTCTGATGGATCATCTGGAAAGAAGCGGTCTGGTCACGATGGTCGGAAAAGTGAATATGGACAGAAATTCACCGGATGAACTTCGTGAAGGTACACAAGAGTCTGCGGAAGAAACAGTTGAATGGATGAAGGATGTGCAGCATAAAAAGTATAAGAATACGCTGCCGATCCTGACACCTCGTTTTATTCCGAGCTGTACGGATGAGCTTCTAGATATGCTGAAGATGGTTCAGATGCGTTATCAGATTCCGGTGCAGTCACATTTATCAGAGAATTTATCAGAGATCGAATGGGTAAAAGAACTTTGTCCGTATGCAGAGTTTTATGGAGATGCATATGATCATTTTGGTCTGTTTGGAGCAGATGCACCGACGGTTATGGCGCATTGCGTATACAGTACGGAAGAAGAGATCCAGAGAATGAAAGAGAACGGTGTGTATGTAGCACATTGTCCGGAATCAAATGAGAATCTTTCTTCCGGAATTGCACCGGTAAAACGTTATCTGGAAGAAGGACTTTCTGTAGGAGTTGGAAGTGATGTCGCAGGAGGATCGACAGAGAATCTTTTCCGGGCAATGGCACATGCAATTCAGATGTCAAAGATGCGCTGGAGACTTGTCGATCAGAAATATCCGGCATTGAAGTCAGAAGAAGCATTCTATATGGCAACTAAGGGTGGCGGATCCTTCTTCGGAAAAGTCGGAAGTTTTGAAGAAGGATATGAATTCGATGCTGTTGTATTAGATGACAGCAGACTTGAATCCTCCCGTCAGATGAGTGTGAAAGATCGTTTGGAAAGAATGATTTATCTTGCTGATGAGAGAGAAGTGAAAGCAAAATACGTCAGAGGAAATAAAATTATATAAAACACATGAAAAAACCTCAGGTCCGGGTGTTGCAGCACCGTTCTCTGAGGTTTTTTCATTTTCTATTTTAGGAGTTTTAAGTAATTGACTTATTCAATCGATTTTTCAATATTAAAGGTGGATTCTTGTTCCAGTTTCACCAAGAATTCCGTCTTTTGCTTTCTCAAGCAGTGTGATCAGTGACTGTCTTCCAGGTTTGGATTCAGCAAAGTCAAGAGCTGCCTGTACCTTAGGAAGCATAGAACCAGGAGCGAAATGTCCTTCTTCTACATACTGTTTCGCTTCTTCAACTGTCACATCGTCAAGCCATTTCTCATCCGGCTTTCCGTAGTTCAGTGCAACTTTCTCTACAGCAGTCAGAATGATAAGGAAGTCTGCGTCGAGCTCTTTGGCAAGGAGAGCACTGGCAAAGTCTTTATCAATGACTGCACTTGCACCTTTCAGGTGGTTGCCCTGGCGCATAACCGGGATTCCACCGCCGCCACAGGCAATTACAAGGTCACCGGAGTCAACCATTGTACGGATTGTACCGATCTCAACGATCTCCTGCGGTTTTGGAGAAGCTACAACACGACGGTATCCGCGTCCTGCATCTTCTTTCATGATATAATCATATTTTTCAGCCATAACATCAGCTTCTTCCTTAGAAAGGAATTTACCGATTGGCTTGGATGGTGTCTCGAAAGCCGGATCATCAGCATCTACACGAACCTGAGTGATCATTGTAGCAACCGGAATATCATGGATTCCTCTGTTGAACAATTCTTCTCTCAGGGCATTCTGCAGGTCATATCCGATGTAAGCCTGGCTCATTGCAACACATACAGAAAGTGGTGTGTTTGGCTGTTTCTCATCCTCATGTGTTAATGCGATCATAGCGTTGTTGATCATACCAACCTGAGGACCATTGCCGTGTGCTACGACTACTTCGCAGCCTTCCTGAATCAGGTCTACGATCGCGCGTGCTGTAATCTTAACAGCAGCCATCTGCTCAGGAAGAGTATTGCCAAGGGCATTTCCGCCGAGGGCAATGACAATACGTTTTTTCTTTTCCATTTTAGGATCCTCCGTATTTACTGTAAAGGTATTGTACAGGTCTGAAAGATTCAGGCCTGTACAATAAGTTACTAAATTAAGGTAACTGTGAAACTATTTTTGTCTGAGAAATTTAAACTTACTCAAAAATTCTGGACATTCCTCTTTCTTCGAGCTTCTTCAGGATTTCCTGTGGGTTCTCGAATTTAGCAAGGAAGATCATAGCTGCGATGATGTATGGTTTGAAGCTAGCTTCTTTGTAAAGTGGATCTCTGTAACGATCGAATACGGAAGCGTCAACTTCACCTTCTTCACAGCTTACGCCTGAGATGTCAGCTGGCAGACAGTGCATGTAAAGAGCTTTTCCGTCTTTTGTTGTAGCCATGAGCTCTTCTGTACAAGCCCAGTCTTTGTGCTCTGCGTTCTGAGCAAGAAGTTCTTTCTCAAGAGCTTTGATACCTTCTGTATCTCCGTTTCCGTAAAGCTCTGTACGTTTTTCCATAGCTGCAAATGGAGCCCAGCTCTTTGGATATACGATATCAGCATCTTTGAATGCCTCAGCCATGTTGTTTGTCTTCGTGAAGGATCCGCCTGATTTCTTAGCGTTCTCTTCAGCAACTTTCTCAACATCCTCGAATACTTCGTATCCTTCTGGATGAGCAAGAACAACGTCCATTCCGAAACGTGTCATCAGACCGATGACTCCCTGTGGAACAGAAAGTGGTTTTCCGTAAGATGGTGAGTAAGCCCATGTCATAGCAAGTTTTTTGCCTTTCAGGTTCTCAACTCCGCCGAACTCATGGATGATGTGAAGCATATCAGCCATACACTGTGTTGGGTGGTCAATGTCACACTGAAGGTTTACAAGTGTAGGTTTCTGCTCAAGAATTCCGTCCTTGTTTCCTTCTGTTACAGCGTCAACAACTTCGTGCATGTATTTGTTACCTTTTCCGATGTACATATCATCACGGATACCGATAACATCAGCCATGAAGGAGATCATGTTAGCTGTCTCACGAACTGTCTCACCATGAGCAACCTGAGATTTTCCTTCGTCAAGATCCTGAACCTCAAGACCAAGGAGGTTACAAGCAGAAGCGAAAGAGAAACGTGTACGTGTGGAATTGTCACGGAACAGAGAAATTCCAAGTCCGCTCTCGAATACCTTTGTGGAAATGTTGTTCTCTCTCATGTAACGAAGAGCATCAGCTACTGTAAATACAGCTTCGATCTCGTCGTCTGTTTTCTCCCATGTAAGGAAGAAGTCACCATTGTACATCTCTTTGAAGTTGAGTGCGTTCAGTTTGTCAATATATCCCTGTAATTTTGCGTCCATCTTTAAAATCCTCCTGATTAAAATGAATTATTTGTTTTTAGGTTTATTAGCCAAGGCGGTTCCGGCCGGAAATTATCCGGTCAGAACGCCATAGGTTCAATGAATTGGTTGCGTGATCACACGCAAGTGCGTTAGCAAATACTGAATTACTCAGCGTAAGACAGTGGAAGTGCAGCGTATACTGCAGCACATGTTACGAGATCCTGTTTCCATGTCATCTCGTTTGGTGCGTGAGCCTGAGCCTCAGCTCCAGGTCCGAATCCGATACATGGGATTCCGTTTCTACCCATGATAGAAACACCGTTTGTAGAGAATGTCCACTTATCTGTCAGAGGACGAGCCTGACGCATCTCAAGTGTGTCAGCAGCACCGATTCTCTGATCTCCGTAAAGTCCTGTGTAAGCTTTCTCAAGAGCCTTAGTTACTTTGTGATCCTTCGGAATAGCCCATGTTGGGAAGTAGCACTCGATCTCGTATACACATCCTGTGTAGGACGGACGATCATAGTTGTACATAGAAACAACAACGTCATCACCGTATTTCTTAACGCTTGGCAGGTTACGGATCTCATCTAAGCAGCTCTCCCATGTCTCTCCGAATGTCATACGACGGTCAAGAGATACAGCACAGGAATCTGCTACTGCACAACGGCTTGGTGATGTGTAGAAGATCTGAGATGTTGTAACTGTTCCACGTCCAAGGAAACGAGCCTCTTCGTAGTCAGGGTTGAATTTCGGGTTAAGCATTTTAACAAGACCTTTGATCTCTGTCTCGTCAGCGTCATCGTTCTCGTTAAGAGCACGAACATCCTGAAGAATGTCAGCCATCTTGTAGATCGCGTTGTCTCCACGCTCCGGAGCAGAACCGTGACAGGAAACTCCCTTAACATCGATACGGATTTCCATACGTCCTCTCTGTCCACGGTAGATACCACCGTCTGTAGGCTCTGTAGAAACTACGAACTCCGGACGAATCTTGTCTTCGTTGATGATGTACTGCCAGCAAAGTCCGTCACAGTCTTCTTCCTGAACTGTACCAACAACCATTACTTTGTATCCTTCTGGAATGAGTCCGAGATCTTTCATGATCTTTGCTCCGTATACACCAGATACGATACCGCCACACTGGTCAGATACTCCACGTCCACCGATCTCTGTCTCTGTCTCGTATCCATCGTATGGATCGAATTTCCAGTTATCGATGTTACCGATACCTACTGTATCGATATGTGCGTCAAATGCGATGATCTTGTCGCCAGTTCCCATGAATCCCATAACATTTCCCTGTGGGTCGATGACAACTTCGTCAAATCCAACTTTCTTCATCTCAGCAGCGATTGTCTCTACGTGAGCTTTCTCATCACAGCTTTCTCCCGGATTTTTTACGATAGCACGAAGGAAAGCAGTCATGTCTTTCTCATAGCCTTTTGCATACTCTTTGATTTTGTTAAGATCCATTGTTCTTCTCCTTTTGAAATAAAATCTTGTTTTGGTGTTACAGTTTCTTCTTATTGTATTGCGAGAAATGATTATCTCTCATTTCCGTCCCAGACAATTGATTTGTATCTATCCGGATCAGTGTCTCCCTCAGTAGAGAAGAGAAGTACTTTTGAGTTCTCATCCAATCCGAGGTGCTCTCTGAGCGGTTTGTACTCATCCATTGTCATGATGCACGCAAGTGTTCCAAACGGTGCGGCTCCGGATTCTCCGGAAGTAACAGGCTGATCACCTTTGAAAGGTGCAGCAAGCATACGCATACCTTTGGCAGCAACCCAGTCAGGTGTTGCGATAAATGTATCAACGTGGTTTTTCAGGATATCCCATGAAATTGTGTTCGGCTCTCCACAAGCAAGACCAGCCATGATTGTAACCATGTCTCCGTCTACGATGCGGATAGCTCCGTCCTTAGCACATGCTCCTTTGTAAAGGCATGCAGCAGGCGCAGCTTCAACAACAACAACTTTCGGTGGATTTTCCGGATAGCGGTTAGCGAAGAATCCCTGAACTGCTCCGGCAAGTGAACCAACACCAGCCTGAATAAATACATGTGTCGGACGCTCACATCCAGCTTCATGAAGCTGATCATCAGCCTCGTTAGCCATTGTTCCGTATCCCTGCATGATCCATGCCGGAATCTCTTCATATCCGTCCCAGGCTGTATCCTGAACCATTACGCCGTTCTCTGTCTTCTCTGCCATAGCGTTAGCCATACGAACACATTCGTCGTAGTTTTCCTCTTCGATTGTAGCTTTCGCTCCTTCTTTCAGGATGTTGTTCAGTCTTGTCTGAGTTGATCCCTTCGGCATAAGTACTACAGCTTTCTGTCCAAGCTTGTTCGCTGCCCATGCAACACCACGTCCGTGGTTACCATCTGTTGCAGTGAAGAAAGTAGCCTGTCCGAATTCTTTACGCAGTTCGTCAGATGTAAGAACGTTGTAAGGAAGTTCTGAAACATCCTTTCCTGTCTGCTTTGCAATGTAGCGAGCCATTGCGAAAGATCCGCCGAGTACTTTAAATGCGTTCAGTCCGAAACGATAAGACTCATCTTTTACATAGACCTCTTTCAGTCCAAGGTATGCAGCCATGTGATCCAGTTTTACAAGTGGTGTAACACTGTACTGCGGGAAGCTCTCATGGAATGCGCGAGCTTTCGCTACATTCTCAAGTGACATTACCTGAAGCTGAGAGTCATCTGTTTTTGGCATTTCGTTTACTGCCCATTTGATAGTTTCCATTATAGTGACCTCCTTAAATTAATACGTGTCATTTGCCCATGTAACTGTAAAGTGTGAATTTCGATATCCCCAAATACGAAGAAACTTTATCGCCGGACTTTGTAATAAGGAAAGCACCGGCATGATCCAGATACTGGACAACAGCAACTTTGTCATCTTTGTTCATCATTGCAACTGGCTTTCCGACCTTTGCAACGGCCTGCTCGATTAACAAATCCAGAAGTTCATTTACATTATGTGTGATCTGCCGTGGCGAATCACCTGTAAGATCCGGAAGATTGTCTTTCGTAGCGATCAAAGACTGAATTGCTGTACTCGCAGCTGTAAAAGCTGTGATGTCATAGTTTAATGAGAAGATGTATGAGATTGATCCGTCATCGTCTCTTATATAGAAGGTACTCGATTTCAGGATCCGTCCATCTTCTGTTTTAGTAAGATAGGAAAGCTTATCATGAATCGTTGACGGATCCGACTGAAGTGTCTCAAGAACAATTCCTGAAGGACCATCTCCGGTCTGTCGGTTCGATACATGTCCGTTCTCGATGTACACGATCGATTTCTCTAGATCTTTTGTCTTCAAATCATGAATTGCAATCTCACAGGAACTTCCAAATTGAATTGCAAGTCCGTGTGCAAGCTGCTTAAGAAAATCTAAGGTATGGCGCATATGTCCACCTGCCTTTCTACATGCTTTCTGTCTTCATAATCCCATAATATCATAAAAATCACGATAGTCAATACCTTTCCTAAAAATTTTTTAGGTAACAAAAAACTTTTTTAGATTTCTTGTTGCATTTAGACAATTTAGATGTTATTCTATGTGTATCAGAGACGTTGATGTACGAAATGCACATAACAGGCAGATGGCATTTTAACATCAAAGTGTAGAAATTCATAAAAAGGAGAGGTTACAATTATGTTGATCTTAGGTAATGGTAGAGTTGTGACAAGAAACCCTGAATGTCCTTATATGGAAGAGGGCGCAGTAGCAATTGATGGTAAAGTAATCTGTAAGGTTGGACCAACAGATGAGTTGAAGAAGGCTTATCCAGATGCAGAGTTTATTGATGCAAAAGGCGGAGTGATTATGCCGGCATTCATTAATACTCATGAACATATCTATAGTTCTTTTGCAAGAGGACTTGCTATTAATGGATACAATCCAACAGGATTGCTCAGCATTCTTGAAGGAATGTGGTGGACACTGGATAGAAACCTGACACTGAATGATACTTATTTAAGTGCTATGGCTACTTATATTGATTCTATCAAGAACGGTGTAACAACAGTATTTGACCATCATGCAAGCTTTGGAGCTATCAAAGGTTCCTTATTTGAAATTGAGAGAGCAGCGAAGGAAACAGGAATTCGTTCCTGTCTCTGTTATGAAGTTTCCGACAGAGATGGAAAAGACAAGGCCAGAGAGTCTGTAATGGAGAATGCAGAATTTATTCGTCATGCACTGAAGGATGACAGCGGAATGATCGCCGGAATGATGGGTATGCATGCACAGTTCACAATCTCAGATGAGACAATGGAACTTGCAGCAGCAAACAAACCGGATGAAGTTGGTTATCATATTCATGTTGCAGAAGGAATTGAAGATCTGCATCACTGCCTGAAACATTATGGAAAGAGAATTGTTGACCGTCTGATGGACTTCAATATTCTTGGGGAGAAGACACTGCTTGGACATTGTATCTACATCAACCCACATGAGATGGATCTGATCAAAGATACAAACACAATGGTTGTTCATAATCCGGAATCCAATATGGGAAATGCCTGCGGATGCCCTCCGACAATGGAACTTGTACACAGAGGAATCCTTACAGGACTTGGAACAGATGGATATACACATGATATGATGGAATCCTTCAAAGTGGCAAATATTCTTCATAAACATCACCTTTGCGATCCAAATGCAGCATGGGGAGAAGTTCCGAAAATGCTGTTTGAGAACAATGCAAAGATTGCAGGACGTTATTTCGACCAGAAGCTCGGAGTTCTTGAAGAAGGCGCAGCAGCAGATGTGATCATTGTTAATTACAATCCGCTGACACCAATGAATGAGAATAACATCAATGGTCACCTTGTATTCGGAGTAACTGGACACGATGTTGTGACAACTGTTGCAAACGGTAAAGTATTGATGAAAGACAGAAGACTGACAGAGATTGACGAAGCGAAAGTTATGGCAGACTGCAGACAGGCAGCAGCCGAACTTGGAAAACGTATCAATAGTCGTTAGGCTTAGATTGACGGATACTGTTCATTAATGTTAACATATATAACAGATGTGGACAGTATCTTTGATCGCACATTTCGTCAAAACTAACCGGAAAGGACAATAAAATAATGAAAGAAAAGAAATCAGAAGCACCTCGCAGAGGAAACGAAGAACTGTTTAAGTGGGATGGTAACCCGACATTTGGTCAGATACTTCCGCTTGCTGCCCAGCATGTACTTGCAGCAGTTGTAGGATGTGTTACACCGGCAATTCTGGTTGCAAATGCAGCGAATAATGCAGGCGGAAATGTAAACATGGGTCTCTTAATCCAGATGTCACTTGTATTTGCAGCATTATCAACATTCCTTCAGCTGTATGGAAATAAGATCCATCTTGGATCCGGACTTCCGGTCATCATCGGTGTAAGTTTTGCTTATGTTCCGACAATGACAGCAATTGCAGCACAGGCTCAGGACGTTAACACGATTTTTGGCGCGATGATCGTAGGTGGTATTGTAGCAATTATCGTTGGACTTACTATTAAGCAGATCAGAAAGGTGTTCCCACCACTGGTAATCGGAACTGTTATCTTTGCGATTGGTCTGTCTCTTTATAAGACAGCCATTAACTACATGGCAGGAAACTCCGCGAACACATATGAAGTGATCGTAGAGCAGAGAGGTCAGACAGCAGCACTTGTTTATGGTTCCTGGCAGAACTGGCTTGTATCCCTTGTAACACTGGCAATCGTAATCGGTCTGAACCATTACGGAAAAGGACTTTTCAAACTTGCATCTATCCTGATCGGTCTGGTCTGTGGATATGTACTTGCATTGTGCTTTGGAATGGTTGATTTTTCAGCACTTTCAAACGCAGGTTGGTTCCAGCTTCCACAACCGTTCGCTTTCGGTGTAAAATTCGATATCTCAGCGATTATCCCGCTGGCGATTTTGTTCCTTGTCAATTCCATTCAGGCAATGGGAGATTTCTCCGCTACAACAAGTGGTGGTATGGATCGTCTTCCTACTGACCAGGAGCTCAACGGTGGTATCATCGGTTATGGTATCAGTAATATCGTAAGTGCATGTTTCGGATGTCCTCCGACAGCAACTTACAGTCAGAACGTAGGTATTGTTGGTTCTACAAAAGTTGTAGCAAGAAAGGTATTTTCACTTTCAGCATTTATCCTTCTGATTGCAGGACTGATTCCGAAATTCTCAGCACTTCTGAGAACAATTCCTCAGTGTGTACTTGGTGGAGCAGTAGCATCTGTATTCGCAGGTATCGCAATGACAGGTATCAAGCTTCTTGTAAGTGAAGGTATGTCTACAAGAAATACAACAGTTGCAGGATTATCTATTGCAATCGGTATGGGTGTATCCTTAAGTAACGGATGCTTAAATCAGATGACATCAACAATTTACGATGGATTAGGAATGACAATGGGACTTGAGAACTTCCAGTCCATCATCAATAACACATTTGCATCATCACCGGTTGTACTGGCGACAATTTTTGCAGTTATTTTGAATCTGGTTCTTCCGAAAGATCCAAAGCCGGAGGCAAAATAAAAGGAACCAGATCTTTGAGAAAAGACAGGTTCTTGGGGAATGATCTGTCAGAGATTTCAAAGATTTAATCATTACGGAAGAACCTGCCGATGGCAGGTTTTCCGTGATAAAAGAAAAAAGAGAGGTAAAAAGTATGAGTGAAATTATGAGACCTATGTCATTTGAACAGCTTTTAAACTGGACATTGACAGAGTACAAAGAGAATGGAACAGTATTTGGAGAGCGTCATCCATATCATGCGGACAGCAAGTTCAACCGCACAATCTTCGGACGCGATCTTGAGACACCAATCGGACCGGCAGCAGGTCCAAACACTCAGCTGACACAGAATATTATCGCAGCTTACTACACAGGAAGCCGTTTCTTCGAGCTGAAGACAGTTCAGGTAATGGACGGAGACGAGCTTGCAGCATGCATCAACAGACCATGTATCAAGGCTGATGACGAGTGCTACAACTGTGAGTGGTCTACAGAGCTGTTTGTTCCACAGGCAATGGAGGAGTACATCAAAGCATGGTTCCTTCTGAAAGTGATCTCAAAAGAATTCGGACTTGGAAGCATGGACGGATTCCAGTTCAACATCAGTGTTGGATATGATCTTGCCGGAATCAAATCAGAGAAGGTTGACACATTCCTGAACACAATGCAGCATGCACAGGATTCAGAGATTTTCAAGCACTGCAAGGCTTATCTTCTTGAGCATGTTGACCTGTTCGAGAAAGTGACAGCAGAAGATATCGAAAGCATTTCCGGTGATATCTGTAATTCTGTTACAATCTCTACACTTCACGGATGCCCTCCGGAAGAAATTGAGAAGATCGCAATGTATCTGATCACAGAAAAGGGATTCCATACATTTATCAAATGTAACCCGACACTTCTTGGATACGAGTATGCAAGAAAGACAATGGATGACATGGGATACGATTATATCGCATTCGGTGACTTCCACTTCAAAGACGACCTGCAGTACGAGGATGCTGTTCCGATGCTGAACAGACTGATCGCTGTCTGTCAGGAAAGAAACCTGGAGTTTGGTGTGAAGATCACAAACACATTCCCGGTTGATGTAAAACAGAATGAACTTCCAAGTGAAGAGATGTATATGTCAGGAAAATCTCTGTACCCACTTTCCATCTCCGTAGCAAATATGTTGGCAAGAGATTTCGGTGGAAAACTGAGAATCTCCTATTCAGGTGGTGCTGATTTCCATAACATCGAAGGAATCATCGATGCAGGAATCTGGCCGGTAACAATGGCTACAACAATCCTGAAACCAGGCGGATATGACAGACTTTGCCAGATTGCAGGACTTCTTGAAAAAGAAGGTGTTGTATTCACAGGTATCGACGCTGCCAAGACAGAGAAACTGGTTGAGGAAGCAAAGACAAGCCCATATCATGTAAAGGCTGTAAAACCACTTCCGTCCAGAAAGATCAACAAACAGGTTCCGCTGATCGACTGCTTCATCGCTCCTTGTAAAGAAGGATGCCCGATCCACCAGGATATCACAACATATCTGCAGCTTGTAGAAGCTGGTAAATATGAAGAAGCTATGGATGTTATCACAGAGAAGAATCCACTTCCATTCATTACAGGAACAATCTGTGCACATGCTTGTATGGGCAAATGTACACGTAACTTCTATGAATCACCGGTACATATCCGTGAGATGAAGCTTGAGGCAGCTCAGAACGGATACGAAGCACTGATGAACAAGCTGACAGCATCTGCAATCACAAAAGAAGGTAAGGCAGCAGTGATCGGTGGAGGACCGGCTGGTATGGCAGCTGCTTACTTCCTGCGCAGAGCCGGAATGGCAGTTACAGTATTTGAGAAGAACGACGCTCTCGGCGGAGTTGTTCGCCACGTGATCCCAGAGTTCAGAATTCCGGGAACATCTATCGACAAGGATGCGGCACTTCTTGAGAAGATGGGCGTTGAAGTTCGTCTGAACACAGAAGTAAAAGATACAGCAGCACTGAAAGCAGAAGGATTTACAACAGTGATCCTTGCAGTAGGAGCTTCTGAGCCTGGAGTATTAAGACTTGAGCAGGGCGAAGCTAAGAATGCACTCGAGTTCCTGGCTGACTTCAAGGCAAATGACGGAAAACTTGATATCGGTAAGAACGTTGTAGTTATCGGTGGTGGTAACACAGCAATGGATACAGCAAGAGCAGCAAAACGTACAACAGGCGTTGAACATGTATATCTTGTATACAGAAGAACAAAACGCTATATGCCGGCAGACGAAGAAGAGCTGGTAATGGCAGTAGAGGACGGCGTAGAATTCATGGAACTCCTTTCTCCTGTTAAACTTGAGAATGGAAAACTGATCTGCGAAGTTATGGTTCTTGGCGATATGGATGCTTCTGGAAGAAGAGGCGTTGTTAAGACAGGAGAACTCAAAGAGATCCCGGCTGATACAGTGATCGCAGCTGTTGGTGAAAAAGTTCCGACTGCTCTTTACGAGGCAAATGGAATCAACGTAAATGACAGAGGACGTGCTCTTGTAAATGAAGAGACATTAGAGACAAACGTAGAGAACGTTTACGTTGTTGGTGACGGACTTGGCGGACCGGCTACAGTAGTAGAAGGTATCCGTGATGGTCTCAAAGCTGCTCAGGCAGTGATCGGAGAGACTCTTGTAAGAGATTTCGATGCAGAGACAGATGAAGCTGTTGTATACGAGAGAAAGGGTAACCTCGAAGACGTACGCGAAGACAGCACAGAGGCTAAGAGATGTCTTAACTGTGCAGGAATCTGTGAGAATTGTAAGGAAGTTTGCCCGAACAGAGCAAATGTAGCAATCAAGGTTCCGGGACTGGAAAAACATCAGATCATCCATGTGGATTACATGTGTAATGAATGTGGTAACTGTAAGAGCTTCTGTCCGTACGACAGTGCTCCGTACCTGGATAAATTCACATTATTCATGGACGAGAACGATATGGCAGACAGCAAGAACCAGGGATTCACAGTACTGGATAAAGATGCAGTACACTGCAAGGTTCGTTTCTGTGGAGAGATCCTCGACTGGACACATGGAGAAGAGACAAAGATTCCTGAAGCACTTCAGAAAGTAATGGAGACTGTTTGCAAGGACTACACATATCTGTTAAGATAATAGCAGAAGGTTTATGTGAGATAGCTCCGGTGGAAATTGAGTGAGACCAGAGTGATAATATGTGAGATAGATAGCTCACAGGCATCTGCCTGTGGGCTATCTTCTTTTCAAAAGACGCAGAAATATAGAAAGAAGGGATCTGTAAAATGATAAGCTATTTCAGAGATGACAGACTTTGTGAAGCAGACTCTTTCTTATCGGTAGTAAAGCCTGACTATACAGAATGTCCGATGATAGCTGCTGTCGGTGCGGGAGGAAAGACCTCTACATTGAGAAGGCTTGCAGAAGAGTATGCGCTGATGGGGAAAAAGGCAATTGTTCTTACAACAACTCATATGAGAGAAGAGACGACTCCATGGAGTTGTGTGGCTGAAGAGGAAGAGTGGATTAGTAAAGGGAACGAGCTGCTTGAACGAGTGAAGGAATGCCTTGAACAATATGGACAGGCCTGGATTGGGGCAAGAGCGAAAAAAGGGAAAATGAGCTGCGTTCCGGAGTTGATTCTGGCAGAGATAGAAAGCTGGAATGTGCCATTACTTGTTGAAGCGGACGGAGCAAGGATGCTGCCATTAAAAGTACCGGGAGAACAAGAACCTGTGCTCCTGCCACAGACAACACATGTATTTTCCGTTTATGGAATGGACGCTTTGGATCAAAAGCTGGAAGAAATCTGCTTTCGAAGTGAAAAGGCGGCAGAGCTTCTTGGAAAACAGCCGGAAGATCAGGTGACAGAAGAGGACATAATAAAGCTTGCCTGTCATGAACAGGGCGGGCGAAAAGGCTGTCCAAAGCAGGCAGAGTATATTGTTGTGCTGAATAAGGCAGACACAAAGGAGCGGCGAGACAGAGCGTGTAAGATTGCAAAGTGCTTGTGTGAGAATGGAATCAAGAATATATTTGTGACATCTTATATGCTGTAATAAATATTGTAGAAAAAGTGCAGAGATTATTCTTGAACGTAAATAAATTAGAAAATAATGGAGAATCATAGAAGATTCTCAGGAAAATAGATGGGAAGTATTGAGATGAAGATATTGATTAAAGGTGCGGGAGACCTGGCAACAGGAATCGCATCCAGATTATATGGCGCAGGGCATCAGATCATGATGACAGATATTGCTGTGCCATTGACGGTCCGCAGACTGGTTGCATTTTCCAGAGCGGTTTATGAAGGTGAGGCAGTTGTAGAAGATATGACGGCGCGCCTGGCAAAGAATCAGGAAGAAGCAGAGGAGATTATGGAACAGGGAGATATCCCTGTGATCGTTGATCCAAAGGCAGAATGTATACAGTGGTTTCAGCCGGATGTGATTGTGGATGCCATCCTTGCAAAGAGAAATCTTGGAACAAAGATCACAGATGCACCGTTTGTAATCGGAGTCGGACCTGGATTTACTGCCGGGGAAGACTGCAACTGTGTTGTAGAGACAAAGAGAGGACATACACTGGGGAATGTAATCTGGGACGGAAGTGCGATCCCGAATACCGGAGTTCCGGGAAATGTTGGGGGATATTCTATTGAGCGTCTGATCAAAGCATCCGCAGATGGGGTGATCGAACCGAAGGCTGTGATCGGCGATCTGGTACGAAAAGGACAGATCGTTGCAATTACAGGCGGAGAGCCGGTTTATGCGCTGATGGACGGTATCGTTCGCGGAATGCTTCAGCCAGGTGTTCAGGTGACGAAGGGACTGAAGATCGGAGATATTGATGCTCGTGCAAAGCAGGAGCATTGCCGGACAATCTCAGACAAAGCAAGGGCGATCGGCGGAGGTGTGCTTGATGCAGTCTGCAGTTATGAAAAGAGTAGAGGAAAATACGCATTGATCTTGCTGGCGGCAGGTCAGAGTGTTCGGTTCGGTTCAGATAAACTGAAAGCAGTTGTAGAAGGTGAAGCAATGTATGAAAGTGCGATCAGCCGGTTTGAAGCATTTCAGGGATTCAAGTCTTATGTAGTGACAGGAAAAGAAGAGATTACACTTTCAGCAGAGTCAGCAGGCTGCACGGTGGTATGCAACAAAGAACCGGAGAAGGGAGTCTCTCTTTCTGTAAAGCTCGGTTTGACAAAGGCAATCGAGGATGCGGATGAAAATGGAACACCGCTTCGAGGAGTCCTGTTTAGTGTCTGCGATCAGCCAAGATTAAAAAAATCCACGATTCAGAGAATCATAAATACAGCATTTCATAATCCGGGAAAGATCGTTTGTGCAGGAGAAGGAACAAGAAATGGCAATCCGGTCTTGTGGGATAAGAGATTCTTTGATAAACTTTTGGAGTTAGATGGAGATATCGGTGGAAAGAAGATATTGAAAGAAAACGTAGATTCGCTGAAAATTGTGCCGGTACAGGCGGGAGAACTTCAGGATATTGATCGCAAAGAAGATCTCGGAACGGCATAATGATAGAATTGCTGGTTGCATATAGTGTGAACAGTAATAAAAATAGCAGCGGTGAGCTGAAAGGAGAATGCAAATGCGGGTAGGAGCAGTGATTGCGGCAGCAGGAAAATCTGGTGGATATAAGAGTTATGATAAGATGAAGTCGGTGGATGGAATCCAGGTTCTGCGTCAGATGATTTTAAATTTCAAGAGAGCAGGCGTGGATGAGATCGTGCTGATCACAGGATACCAGGCGGAGCAGGTGGAGAAGAAACTGGCGAAGCTTGGTGCAGTATTCCTTCGCAGTGAAGATTATGAGAAGGAAGAGATGATCACGTCAGCAGTTCGAGGGATGAACTACCTGAAACCGCGCTGTGAGAAATTCTTCTTCTGTCCGGCAGGAGTTTCTCTTTTCACAGAAGATACCGTACGTGTGTTGATGCAAAAAGCGAAAGAAAATGAAAACGATCAGGAGAAAGTCTATGTACCTGTCTGGGAAGAACGAAAAGGACATCCGATCCTGATGGATCGCAGTATGATCGATCAGTTTGCTTCTTATGAAGGTGAAGGTGGACTTAAAGGCGCCATGGATGCGCTGAATGTAGAACGCATTTTCGTTCCGGTGGAAGACAACGGTGTAGCGATTTACTCCGGACAGGGAGAATCTTTCCGTGAGATTTTCAAAGAGAAGGAAAAGGAGAGAAGAATCCGTCCGAGAGTGAAGCTTCAGTTGGAGAAGAATGAGAACTTCTTCGGTCCGGGAATTGTATTCCTTCTGCGTCAGATCGATACACTTGGTTCGGTAAGAGACGCCTGTGCAAAGACAGGAATGTCTTACAGCAAGGGCTGGAGCCTGATCAGAAGTGCAGAGAAAGAACTCGGATATACCGTCGTAGAGCGTAGTCCGGGAGGCAAGCATGGCGGTGTGGCCAGTGTAAGCGAAGCAGGGAAAGACATACTCAGAAAATATGAACTGTTGGAAAAAGATGTGGCGAAATATGCAGAGAAGAGATATAAGGATATATTTGAATCTTGATCTGTCTTTTACACGCAATATGTGAAAAGAAGAAAGCTAATATTAGCGAAAAAAGCGGTCACATGACATTATTAAAATACAGTTAATGAAAAAAGTTGCGTAAATCGCAACTTTTTCAAGAAAAGCGATTGTTAAAATAAAACAAATCGGTTATAATAAGACCATCATTTATAAAGAAAAGACAGGAATAATTACAACATTTTTATGAACAAGGCGCCTGTCAGGAGGAGATAGGATGAAAAAGAGAATTTTAGCAGCAATGATGGCAGCCGTAATGGTGTTTTCTATGGCTGGATGTGGATCCAAAGCCGACGAAAAGACAGACGACACAGCAAAAACAGAAGCAACTGACAACAAAGTCAGTGATGAAGAAGAAACAGAGATCCAGGTATTTATTGCAGCCAGCTTGAAGAATGTAATGGACGAACTCGCAGCACAGTACAACGAAGAACATCCGAATGTAAAGATCACATACAATGCAGACAGTTCAGGTACACTTCTGACACAGATTGAAGAAGGATATGAGTGTGATATCTTCTTCTCAGCAGCACAGAAGCAGATGGACCAGCTTGAGTCCGATGGTCTTGTGGTAGACGGAACAAGAGCGAATGTTGTAAACAACCAGGTAGTAGTTGTGACAAGAAAAGACAGCGGAACAAAGGTAACAGGACTTGATAACTTAAGCGAAGCAGAAAGCTTTGCACTTGCCGGTGGAAGCGTACCGGTAGGTAAGTATACAAGAACCGCACTTATGAATATGGGTGTTCTTCCGAAGGTGGATGATTCTTCAGCAATCACAACAGAAGAAGTATCAGAAGCACTTGGCGGACTTGAGATCAGCGAGCAGGACAACGTAAGCAAGGTTCTTTCCGCAGTAGTGGAAGGATCTTGTGAAGTTGGAACAACTTACTACTCTGATACATATGGATTCGAGGACGAACTCGATATTCTTCAGACAGTAGGGTATGATCTGACAGGAAATGTGATCTATCCGATCGCACGTGTAGTAAATGATGAGGCTGATGATGCACAGAACGCAGCAGCAGATGATTTCATCAAGTTTGTTCTGTCAGACAATGCAAAGAAAGTATTTGAGTCTTATTACTTCGATACAAATGTAGAATAAAGATAGTGTGATGGTAACGGATGTGTTACTATAGAAGCAGAGGGTTACTGTTCACTCCCGTGTCAATCACTTTGCTGATTGACACGGAGGATGCGTGTTTTGACTTGAATGCATCTCGCCCCATCGCCAAAGGCGATTTAAAATGGCGAGATGCGTTGCTGGTCGCACATCGTGTGAACAGTAACAGCAGAGGCTGCCAGAAATGAAAAGTTTCGAACAGCCTTTTTCTTATAGTTGTAAAGGAGAGTGAATGATAGAATGGATGAAATGATGGAAATCCTGAAGAATCTGGATTGGAGCCCATTATTTATTTCAATAAAAACAGGAATCGTAGCTACGATATTTTCCTTTTTTCTGGGAATCTATGCGGCACGCAAGGTTGTGAAGACAACTCCGGGGAAAAAGGCTATTATAGATGGAATACTGACCTTGCCAATGGTACTTCCGCCGACAGTGGCCGGCTTCTTTCTGTTACTGATCTTCAGCAGGAGAAGACCGTTTGGAATCTTTTTATTTGAAAATTTTGGAATCAAAGTAGTACAGACATGGCTTGGATGTATCATTGCTGCCACAGTAATTTCATTTCCACTGATGTACAGAAATGCCCGTGCAGCGATGGAACAGATCGATGTGAATCTGATCTATGCAGGAAGGACACTCGGCATGTCAGATACAGAAATCTTCTGGAAAGTAGTGATCCCGACCGCAGGACCTGGAATCGCATCCGGAACGATTCTTACATTTGCCAGAGCACTCGGAGAATATGGAGCGACATCTATGCTTGCCGGAAATATTCCGGGAAAGACAGGAACAATCTCGCAGAAGATTGCAATGGTCATTCAGGACGGAGACTATATGACAGCGGGCGTGTGGGTTGCGATTGTCATGGTGATTGCATTCCTGGTGATCTTCCTGATGAATCTGATCTCGGGCAAGAAAATGAAGAATGTCAAGAGGTGGTAAGAGATGGCGATAGAAGTAAAGATTCAGAGAAAACGGAATACATTTGAGCTGAACATAGATTTTAAAAGTGATTCTAAACGAATCGGAATCCTCGGCGCATCCGGATGTGGAAAGAGCATGACACTAAAGAGTATTGCAGGAATCGAGCCGCCGGAGAGCGGATTGATCAAAATTGAAGGAAAGACAGTTTATGACAGCGAAAATAAAGTGAATTTAAAACCGCAGAAGCGTAACATTGGCTATCTGTTTCAGAATTATGCACTTTTCCCTACAATGACGGTGGAAAAGAATATCGCCGCCGGATTAAAAGGGAAAAAGCAGGAGAATGCAAAGCGTGTGCGTGAGATGATTGAGAAATTTCAGCTAACAGGACTGGAAAAACGATTCCCGGCAGAGCTTTCCGGAGGTCAGCAGCAGAGGGTAGCCCTTGCGAGAATCATGGCTTATAAACCAGATGTGATTCTCTTAGATGAACCATTTTCAGCACTTGATATGTATCTGAAGGACCGTCTGCAGCAGGAATTACAGGAACTTCTCGAAGATTATGAGGGTACTGTGATCATGGTGTCTCACAGCAGAGATGAAGTGTACCGGTTCAGTGAAGAACTGCTGATCATCGACCAGGGGCAGATTGTGGCAGCAGGGAAGACGAAAGAATTGTTCCAGAATCCGCAGAGAAAAGAAGCGGCACGGCTGACTGGATGCAAGAATTTCACAAGAGCAGTTTATGTGGATGAGCATACCGCAGAACTGACAGACTGGGGGATTACGTTGTGTACAGAGCAAAGAAATATCCCAGAAAATATCAACTATATCGGTTATCGTGCGCATGATTTTGTCCCGATCTGGGGAGAAGGTGGAAAGAATCAGATTCCATTTCTATTAGAGAGTAAGGCAGCACTCCCTTTCGAAGATAATTATTATCTGAAACCTGCAAATGAAACGGCAGATCCGTCTGTGATTTCCTGGTTTGTGCAGAGAGAGAATCAGGAGAAGATCCGGGAAAAAGGAATGCCGGATGCGCTGAAGCTGGTGGAGGAAGAAGTGCTGTTCCTGGAATAGCATCTTCCCATATAGATGATTTTTGAGTGAATCGTTACGTTTTGAAAGAAATGTAAAAACTCCTTTTCAGGATATTTACATCAGGGAAAAACTAGTATATAATAAGCACGTTTTTTCGAAAAAAGGAGGACATCATGAAATCAGTACAGAATGATATGACTGTTGGAAGCCCAATGAAGATGATCTTAAGTTTTACATTTCCAATCTTTCTGGGAAATGTTTTCCAGCAGTTTTATAATATGGCGGATGCTGTGATCGTAGGTAAGTTCGTTGGAACGAAAGCGCTTGCAGCAGTTGGAAGCACAGGAACAATCATGTTTCTGATCTATGGATTTGTAGTTGGAATGACAGCCGGATTTACTGTTCTCACAGCGCAGAAGTTTGGCGCAGGAGACATGCAGGGGATGCGGCGCACCGTTGCGGGGGCAGGAATCCTCTCATTCTTGATCGGACTGTTTCTTACGGTTACCTTTATGTTATTTATGAAACCGCTGTTACATCTGATGCACACGCCGTCTGATATCTTTGCAGATGCATATAAGTATATTATGATCGTCAGCGGAGGAATCCTGGCGCAGATGCTTTATAACTTGTTATCCAGTATTTTAAGAGCACTGGGAAACAGTAAGATTCCATTGTATTTCCTGATCATCAGTGCGTTGCTGAATATCGTGTTGGATCTGGTTTTAATCATTGTATTTCAGATGGGCGCACCGGGTGCGGCAATCGCGACGGTAGTAGCACAGGGCATATCAGGTGTACTCTGTCTTATTTATATTATGTGGAAGATTCCGCTTCTTCATCTGAAAAAGGAAGACTGGCATGTTGGCGGGCAGATTTGCGCGATTCAGTTAAAGATCGGACTTCCAATGGCATTGCAATATTCTATCACGGCAATTGGAACTATGATGGTTCAGTCTGCCCTGAATATTTTGGGATCTACGCTTGTGGCGGCATTTACTGCGGCAAGTAAGATTGAGCAGGTTGTGACACAGGCATATGTAGCGATGGGAACAACAATGGCAACTTACGGAGCCCAGAATATCGGAGCCGGAAATGTACCAAGAATCCGTCAAGGTTTCAAGGCGTGTACGATTCTTGGTATCGGTTACTCTCTTGTAGCAGCAACATTTATCATGACAGTAGGAAAATACATGACCTATCTGTTTGTCTCAGAGGATGTGGATATTATCATGAGTTCTGTGGATATCTATCTGAAATGTATCGGACTTTTCTTCATTCCGCTTGCAATTGTGAATATCTACAGAAATGGAATTCAGGGACTCGGTTACGGACTGCTGCCGATGATGGCCGGTGTTGCTGAACTGATCGGAAGAGGTGTGGTAGCACGGATCGCAGCAAGAGAGAGAAGTTATCTTGGTGTTTGCCTGGCCAGCCCGGCTGCATGGGTGCTGGCAGGGGGCCTCCTGATCGCGATGTATTATTATATTATGAATGTTCATATGAAGAAGATGTTTGGGGATTATAATCAGAAGGTCTGATTATTCACAATGTGCATTGCATCGCGGTTCGCATTCAACCATTTGGATTTCTCAGTTTCAAAGCGTTCGAAAAGCCAGGCAATAGCTTCATCCATTCCCTCATCGGAGAGCGGAAATGTCTTTTGTTCTTTCTCTTCTTCCGGTGTATCTTCAAAGCACCACGGTTCTGGATAAATGAATACGGTGAAGGTTGTGCTGCTTTTTCCGTCATCTCCGCGAAAGAAATAGCGCATTCCGTGATGTGTACCTGAAAATGGTTCTTTCTTAAGTCCCCCGTAAGGAATCAGTTTTTTATCAATCATAGTAATACAATGTCCTTTCGAAAAAAGTAATTTGTTTTGTTATTGCGTTTTTGAAAAAAGGAAGCCAGAAGTCTGGCTTCCTTTTTATTATAGTGGAATGCGTTTTCTTCTGCAAGAAATGATTTATTCCATAGCTTTTTTGGCAAATTCAGTTGTGACAAGTTTTTCATAAGGAGCGCGTGAATCCAGTTCACCGGCACTTTCCAAAATATCCTGAAGCAGCTCGAAACTCTCTTTTTCAAATATAAGATCTGCTTTCCAGGTGTCCTGTGCATAATAACGGTTTACAATCGCTGTGATGGTTTTAAGATCTGTTTCAGGAAATTGAGGGGCAATCACGGAAGCAATCTCCTCTGGCGTGTGAATCTGAACAAAATCCATACCTTTTTGAAGCGCATTTGTAAAGGATTGGATAATCTCAGGATGTTTGTCGAGATAACTCTTCTTTGCGCTGTAGGCAGTGTAAGGAACATAGCCGCTGTCAGTACCAAGTGAGGCTACAACATATCCTTTTCCTTCCATTTCCAAAGCGGTTGCACTTGGCTCGAATTCAACAGTAAAGTCTCCACTTCCCTCTGAAAAGGCGGCAGCAGTGGAACCAAAATCAATTCCCTGGTTGATGTTGAGGTCTGTTTGTGGATCAATTCCATTTTTCTTTAAAATATATTCAAATACCATTTCCGGCATACCACCTTTTCTACCACCAAGAACATCTTTCCCCTTTAAATCAGTCCACTTAAAATCTTTCATCTCTTCTCTGGCAACAAGAAAATTACCGGCGCGCTGAGTCAGTTGGGCAAAGTTGACGACAGAATCGTTAGCACCTTCGTTATATGTGTAGATGGATGCTTCTGATCCCATGAATCCAATATCAGCTTCACCGGAGATGACAGCAGTCATTGTCTTGTCGGCTCCAAAACCAGTTACGAGAGTGAGTTCAATTCCCTCATCTTCAAAATATCCATTTTCAATGGCAACATACATAGGGGCATAGAAGATAGAATGGGCTACCTCGTTCAATGTCACAGAGACAGGAGCAGAGCTGATATCTGATTTGGTTGTGTTGGATCCGGTTTCTGTTGTGTCGATTTTGGAATTTGCATCATTATCTTTGGAAGAATCAGAACCGCAGGCTGATAACAGTCCAACAGTCAGAGCAGAAGCGAGTATTACGGAAATCAATTTCTTTTTCATAAATCCTCCAGAGTGATATAAGATTCTCGTTTAAAATATGTAAGAAAAGAGAATATGTGTCAAATTCTACTCCAAAGGGGTGTTCATTTTGGAAAATATCCTTTATGCTTAGTGTAAACAGAAAGTAGGTGAAATGTATGGATCTTGTTAAAATTGGAAAATATATTGCAGGGAAACGGAAAGCCCTGGGAATGACGCAGAAACAGCTTGCAGAAAAATTAAATATGAGTGACAAATCAGTATCAAAATGGGAACGAGGCATTTGCTTACCTGATGTGTCGGTTTATATGGAACTATGTGAGATATTGGGAATCAGCATAAATGAATTTCTTGCAGGGGAGGATATTGACGCAGAAAATGTAGAAAAAAAGTCAGAAGACAACATTATACAAGTTACGAAAGATAGTAAAAAGAAACAGAAAAATTTAAAGAGCATTTTAGCAGTGGTAACGACATTTGCAGTAATCATGGTTCTGGTTTTAGGAGCAGTTTTCGTTCATAAGGTGATGCAGCCGAAGAATTATATTACAGCAGTTGACCGGACAAGTGCAGAAATGAAAACCGCAGAATTATTGTCGGGAGCAGATGGGGCATATCTTTTTAATTTTTATGCAAAAGAAGAGTATAAGACATTGACAATTTATTTGTCAGAGTATCAGGCGGGAGAATTGATTAATAAAAGTAAAGTGGCAGATTTGGACTATGATGGGATCGAATCGGCTAAAAGAGGTGTGATTGCTGTGATACCGGATTTTGAATTGTTTCGAGTGAAATTGATCATAGCAGACGATTATTCTAAATGTTCTACAGATTTTCCGATTCTGGAAAATGTAGAAAACAGAGAATATTATGGAAGAAGTGCGACACAAGTGGAAGGTGAAGTTCCGATTCAGCGGGATACAGAACAGGGTCTGATGGCATTGATTTACGGAGAAGATGGATTGGAAGCAATTCCGGTAAAAGAAATGGAGCAGGGAAATTTTAGGGAGAAGAATGATTATGTCTATTATCTGTCCTTCCGGTTTGGAAAATAATTACGTAAATGAAAATATGAGGGGTAAGATGAGATGAAAACAAGAGAAGAAGCTGCTGCCTATGGATTAACTTTCCCGGACAGCTATGAAGACAGGCCTTTTAAAGACCAACGATGGCAGGTGATCCGTGTAAAGCCAGGTAAAAAGATATTTTTGTGGATTTACGAAAAAGACGAATTGATCCATTTGAATGTAAAGACGGATTCGAGATGGAGAGATTTCTGGCGTGCAGCGTATCCATCGGTAATTCCTGGATATCATCAGAATAAAGAGCATTGGAACACAATTATTCTGGATGGATCTGTTCCGGACAAGGATATTGAACGGATGATCGGTGAGAGCTATGATCTTGTAACAGACAGTCCTACAAAAAGAATTTATGAAGCTGTGAAACGGATTCCGAAGGGGCATGTGGCAACTTATAGACAGGTTGCGAAGATGGCAGGAAATGAAAAGATGTCAAGAGCAGTTGGAAATGCGCTTCATAAGAATCCAGATCCAGATCACATTCCATGTTTCCGTGTTGTGAATGCGAAAGGCGAGCTTGCCGGAGCATTTGCATTTGGCGGAGCAGATGTACAGGCAGAGCTTTTGAGAGAAGACGGTGTGGAAGTAGTAGATGGAAAGGTTGATCTGACAAAGTATCAGATGGCGGATCTGATGGAAGAGTAAGATAGTACTGTTTCTTTTGGGAAAGATAGTGTATAATACTTACGAGTGATTGCTGTTCGCAAAGTACTGCGAACAGCATCTTTGTATAGTGCAAAGAGCAGGAAAGAATACATCATTATGGTTTCGCTTTTGAAGGCAAAAAAGTCCTGATCGGATAAGAAATGGAGAAATGAATGAAAATTAAGAAAGTGGCAGTCCTCGGTGCCGGAGCAGTAGGCTCTTATGTAATCTGGGGATTATCGAGCAGAAATGACATAGAGCTTGGAGTGATCGCAGAAGGAGAACGAGCAGAGAGACTGAAACAGAATGGATGCACAATTAACGGAAAAATATACCATCCCGAAGTATGGAACCCCGGAGAAACAGACGCTGTCGATTTACTGATTGTTGCATTGAAGTATGGCTCACTTTCGGCGGCATTGGAAAGTATTCAGAAAGCAACCACGGAGAATACGGTAATTATGAGTCTGATGAATGGGGTAGACAGTGAAGAGATTATTGCAGAAAAAGTAGGAGTGGAGCATCTTCTTCCGGCAGTGATCAAGGTCGCTTCGCATAAGGAAGAAGATGGCTATCATTTTGATCCTGAGACAACAATCGGAATTATTTTTGGCGAACTTACTGCACCTTACGATAGTGATCGCATCAGGGCAATCGAAGAACTGTTTAAGGATACCGGAATCCATTTCCGGGCGACAGAGTATGCAAGAGAAGAGATGTGGAGCAAGTTTCGGCTGAATGTCTGTAACAATCTGCCACAGGCAATTCTCGGCGCGGGAGTTGGATGTTACCGTGACAGTGTGCATATGAAGGTAATCAGTGATGGACTGAAAGGAGAACTGGAAGCAATTGCGCAGGCGAAAGGAATCGATCTGAGTAAGACTGAGGCGTCTTCCGGGCGTGGAAGTGCAGTACCGCCATCTGCGCGTTATTCTACTTTGCAGGATTTGGATGCAGGAAGACACACAGAGATTGATATGTTTTCAGGTGCACTGATCCGTATGGGAAAGGAACTTGGAATTCCGACACCGTATAATGAGTATACATATCATATGATTAAAGCACTAGAAGAGAAAAATGACGGACGGTTTAATTATACAGGAGATGAAGAACCGACCTGGTCAAAATAAAACAGGGAACAATTTGTGGCAGAGGCAGGTTATGAAAAAATATTGAAACAGTGATGTTGAAACAACATAAAAAGGTGAGGTAAATTAAGATGAAAGAATTATACGAAGCAATCGAAGCAAAAATTAAAGCAAGCGGTTATCCGAGAGCAATCTCCGGAGAAGATGTATACAATGACATCTGTGACCAGATTGACGGAAAAGAGAATGGAAGTTATGTATTGTTATCCAAGTTCGAAGATGATGTGATCTTTGAATATCATATCACGATTCAGGATGAAGATTTCAACCTGGGGATTTTGACAATGCGAACACCGGAAGGCGTGTTTGAGACAGATTTTGATGCGGAATAAAAGGATGAATATGTTATGAAGAAAATCAGCAGAGTTTCAACTATAATTAGCGCAATCATGCTACTTACTTACATTATTGTTCTTATCAGCATCTGGAGCAGGATTCCTGATACAGTACCGACACATTTTAATGCAGCAGGAGTGGCAGATAGTTATGGAAGCAAAAGAAACCTTGTATTTGAACCAGTTCTTGCCGCGTTTCTGTTGTTATTCCTCTCGTTGATGGAAAGAATTCCGGCAATCTGGAATTTCCCGGTGGCTGTTACAGAAGAGAACAGAGAAAGATTGTATAAGATTGCCATGATAATGATGGGCGGGATTAAGGTTCTGGTTACTGCCCTGCTGATTGATGTTGGAGTCAGCGGTCTTGTGGAAGGATATCCAATCTGGCCGATGTATATGATGCTTGGAGTGATGATAATATTGATTATCGTATCGACTGTGCAGATGGTTCGGGCGAAATAGTGTGAAATAAGAAAACAAATAAAAACCCTCTTGTGCAATATGTTTATCCAAAATCTTAAAAAAATATAAAATTTATATAAAATCCTTCTTGAATTTAGCATGGTGAAGTGCTAAACTCTTAACATAAAAACAGAGTGCAATCTATTTATTGATGAGTGCATCTGAATTATAGTTAAGAAAGAAGGATAAAAAATGAACGGAGTTATAATGATGGTCATTGCCATCGTTGTATTAGGTGGAGGATATCTTTTCTATGGAAGATATCTTGAGAAGAAATGGGGGATTGACCCGAATGCAAAGACTCCTGCTTATGAACTGGAAGACGGCGTAGATTATGTGCCGGCAGATACGAATATCGTATTTGGTCATCAGTTCGCATCTATCGCAGGAGCAGGCCCGATCAACGGACCAATCCAGGCAGCAATCTTTGGATGGCTTCCGGTACTTTTGTGGATTCTGATCGGAGGTGTTTTCTTCGGAGCAGTGCAGGATTTTGCATCCATGTATGCTTCTGTAAAGAACAAAGGACGTACAATCGGTTACATTATCGAAGAGTATATCGGTAAACTTGGAAAGAAATTATTCCTGTTATTCTGCTGGTTATTCTGTATTCTTGTTGTTGCTGCATTTGCGGATGTAGTTGCAGGAACATTCAACGGATTCGTAGCTGATGACGCAGGAACTGTAAGTAAAGTAGCAGCAAATGGTGCTGTAGCAACAACATCCATGCTTTTCATTGTAGAAGCCGTAGCACTTGGTTGCATTTTGAAATATGCAAAACTGAATAAATGGGTTAACACAGCTATTGCAATTGTTATGCTTGTCGCAGCGGTAGCACTTGGACTTTATTTTCCAATGTATCTGACAAGAGAGACATGGCATATCCTGATCTTTATTTACATTCTGATTGCCAGTGTCGCACCGGTAACAATGCTGCTTCAGCCACGTGATTACCTGAACAGTTACTTGCTGATCTTTATGATTGCAGCAGCAATTGTCGGAGTATTTGTAGCAAATCCATCCTGTAACCTGAAAGCTTTTACAAGCTTCAATGTAGATGGAAGTTATATGTTCCCAATTCTGTTTGTAACAATTGCATGTGGAGCTGTATCAGGATTCCATTCACTGGTATCTTCAGGAACTGCTTCTAAGCAGATTAAGAGTGAGAAGAACATGCTCCCTGTATCTTACGGAGCAATGATCATGGAAAGTATGCTTGCTGTAATCGCACTGATCGCAGTTGCTTCCTTCGCTGATGGCGAGGCAGCAGCACAGGGACTGACAACACAGCCACAGATTTTTGCAGGAGCAATTGCAAACTTCCTTGAAGTGATCGGCTTACCGCATTCACTTGTATTTACACTGATCAACCTTGCAGTATCAGCATTTGCATTGACATCACTTGATTCCGTTGCACGTGTCGGAAGACTTTCTTTCCAGGAATTCTTTATCGATGATGACACAGATATGGATAATCTGCCATTGTACAAGAAAGTAGCAACCAATAAATATTTCTCAACAGTTATTACACTGGTACTTGCATACTTACTTGCAAAGGTTGGATATGCAGAAATCTGGCCACTGTTTGGATCAGCAAACCAGCTTCTGTCAGTACTTGCACTGATTGCATGTGCAGTATTCCTTAAGAAGACAAAACGCCAGGGAGCAATGCTCTGGATTCCAATGGTCTTTATGATGGCGGTAACATTTACAGCACTTGGAATGACAATCTGTAAACTGGGAGGTCAGTTTATGACAACAGGTCTGAGCCTTGGAAATACATTACAGCTGATCTTTGCAGTACTGCTTCTTATCCTTGGAGTAATCGTAGCAATTCAGGGAATTAAAAAGCTTACAGAGAAGAAAGAAGCTCAGGTAGATAAAGTTGAGGATACAACTATTTTGGAATAAGCAGAATAGTTAATAAAGAGTAAGAGACAAGATCTTCATGCAGACTTAAAATGTCTGGTATGAAGATCTTGTCTCTAGTTCTATTTAATTGTACTCAAATAGAAACAGGTTAAAGTATAGAAATTTTACATTCGCCGGGTGTATACTAAGTCGTAATGTAAAAAGACAATCTAAGTAGTAACAAGATCAGGGGGAGTATAAATGAACGCGAACATAAATCAACAACATATGTTCAGCAACAAGATGATCCGTGCTCTTTTAGTACCAATCATACTGGAACAGTTATTGAATTCCATCATGGGTACCGCGGATACGATGATGGTTAGTAATGTAGGATCCGCGGCAATCTCAGCAGTATCGCTCGTGGATTCCATTAACATATTGGTGATTCAGGCATTTTCCGCATTGGCAGCCGGAGGTGCGATCGTCTGCGCCCAGTACATTGGACAGGGGAATAAAGAGCGGGCAAATGAGTCTGCACGACAGGTAGTATTTATCATCACTCTTATATCAGTAGCTGTCAGCGCATTTTGTCTTATTTTTCAGAAACCGTTACTTCACCTGATTTTTGGAGCAGTTGAAGCAGATGTTATGAGAGCATCTGAAATCTATTTCTTCTACACTGCATTATCATTTCCGTTTATTGCGGCGTATGATGCAGCGGCATCGATCTTCAGGGCACAGGAGAACACGAGAGATCCGATGCTCATCTCAATGGTATCAAATGTGATGAATATTGTCGGAAATGCAATTATGATCTGGGGCTTCCATATGGGAGTCGCGGGAGCTGCACTGGCAACTTTGATTTCACGTATTTTCTGTGCGGTTGTAGTATTGGCAGAGCTTCGTCTGGATCGTCAGCCAATTGTGGTACGAGATTATCTGAAAATCCGTCCAGACTGGAGAATGATCCGCAGGATCCTTGGAATCGGAATTCCATCCGGTGTGGAGAACAGTATGTTCCAGTTAGGAAAGCTGGCGATTCAGTCCACAGTATCAACACTTGGAACAACAGCAATCGCTGCGCAGGCAATGACGAACATTCTGGAGAATCTGAACGGAATCGGTGGTATCGGAGTCGGAATCGGATTGATGACAATTGTAGGTCAATGTCTGGGAGCTGACCGGAAGGATGAGGCAGTTTATTACATCAAAAAGCTTTGCGTGATTGCTGAGATCGTTATGGCTGCGAGCTGTGTGATTGTTTTTGCACTGACGAAACCAATTACGATTCTCGGCGGTATGGAACCGGAGAGTGCGAAGATGTGTTTCCATATGGTAATGTGGATCACGATTGTAAAACCGCTTGTATGGGTTATGTCATTTGTTCCGGCATATGGATTGAGAGCAGCAGGGGATGCAAAATTTTCTATGATCACATCCTGTTGTACAATGTGGGCATGCAGATTCTGTCTGTGTGTATTTCTGATCCGTGTAATGGAATTTGGCCCGATGGGAGTATGGATCGGAATGTTTGCGGACTGGACGGTCAGAAGTATTATTTTCACCTGGCGATTCCACAGCAGAAAATGGCTGGAGCATAAAGTAATTTAAATAAGAAGAGAAATCTGAACAAAAAGAGAAATCCAAACAAAAAGAGAAATCCAAACAAAAATAGAAACAGCAGGGTTACTGTCGGGAAAGCATTTTAATAATAATGCTTTTGGCAGTAGCCTTGCTGTTTCTTATATCTGCTATTTTTTAAAAAGAAGTTTTAGTATATTTATAGATTTATGTCTGGTATATGATTCCTGAAAATTACTCTTCAGGTGCAAGCTCTGTTGTCTGCTTCTTTGGAGGCATAATCAGTGAGAAGATAAGGAATGCGATCAACGCAGCAACCAGTCCAGGTACGATCGGCTGATTGAAGTGCAGACCGAACAGATTTCCTTTGGAAACATGCTCCAGGTATACTACAACAATAGTTCCGGCGATCAGAGAAGCCATGGTTCCTGCCTGGGAAGCTCCTTTCCAGTAATGTCCGAGAACATATGGGAAGAAAGAACCTGCGGCACGAAGGGTGAAGGCAAACATCAGGATTGTAACAATACTTGAAGTATTAAATAATGCAATCAGAGTAGCAAAAACACCTACAGCTGCCATTGTAACACGAGTTACGATCATGATCTCTTTATCAGATGCGCTAGGCTTAATCACAATCTTGTAAATATCATTTGCAAAGATCGATCCGGCACCAAGAAGGTCTGAGTCAGCACTTGACATTGTGGCAGATACGATACCTGCAAATAACAATCCGCAGATAATTGCCGGCATTGCTTCCATAGCAAGAACCGGAAGTGCATAACGGGCACCAACATCCTGGAAGTCCGCAGCATTGAATTTGCCCATGTTGATCAGTGCAAGTACGATGATTCCCATAAGTGTCGGAACAAAAGCGTAGATAAAGTTTACGATCGCAGCAAGGACAGATCCCTGTCTTGCTGCTTTTCCGTCTCTTGCAGCGTAATATCTAGATACAGCTTCCTGTCCTACAGTAAATGTAGCAACATACATGATTGTTAAACTGATAACATCCATTACATTATAACCTTTAAACATGTCAAATGTTTCAGCAGGAACATTAGCTACAACATTGTCCCATCCACCGGCAAGATTCATTCCAAATGGAAGTGCGATGATCATTCCGATCACGATCAGGAATACCTGAACAAAGTCAGTAAGTGTAACACTCCAAAGACCACCCATGATCGCATAAATTGTTACAACGACACCTACGATCAGAACGGCTGTTTTATAATTCAGATTCAGCATAGTAGACAGAATAACGGAAGATGCGATAAACTGTCCGGCTGTCAGTCCGATCAATGGAACAAACATGATCAAAGATGTAATGATTCCTGAAGGTTTTCCATAACGACGGCGGAAATATTCAGGAACGGTTTTAACCATTGCTGCACGGAATTTAGGTGCAAGGAATGTAAGAATCACAAAAGCGAATCCCATTGTGATAATGTACCATGCGGCACTGAGTCCGTGACTTTCCATGCCCTGCTGAACAACACCGAGAGAACTTCCTCCTCCGATCTCAGTAGCAGCAAGCGTTCCGGCCATTAAAAGCGGTCCGAGTCGTCTTCCGGCAACAACGAAGTCTGTGTTGGATTCAATCTTCTTGGATGACAGATAACCGATCAATAACATAACAAGAAGATAAATAACAACGACAGCGGTTACAATAATGTTTGACTGCATAAAATCTCCCTCTTTCCTTTAGTAAAATTTGAAAAAGGTATCAGGAAATAGCGAAACCTGACACCTATGTTCATACGAATAATTATACCATAAAAACTTTCACACGCAACCTGAAAAGAGAAAAAACTTGTTAAAATTTATCGATATTTCCGGAAGATAATCGATTGGTATGGTAGATGTTAACAAAAATAATAAAAGGCGAGAGGACAGCGTGAAAAAGAACATTTTTTAGGGGGTGGACATTTGACGTTTCTATTATTACAATTATAATAATCGACAGAAAAGAGGGATTGTATATGACACAGATAGATGCGTTAAAAACAGATGAAATACAGAATTATGAGATAGAACATCAGGAAGAAGTGCGCCGCCTCGCAGGCGAGTGTATGGTAATTTTGGAAAATGACGGAGTCCTTCCACTTCAGGCTGGTACAAAGAAGATTGCATTATTCGGAACAGGAGCAAGACATACGATCAAAGGTGGAACAGGATCCGGTGATGTAAATGTACGTGAAAACATTTCGATTGCACAAGGGCTTGAGCGTGCAGGATTTAAATTTGTAACAGAAGGCTGGCTGGATCAGTATGACAGACTTTATACGGATGCGCAGAAAGCGTATGTGAAAAAGTTAAATGAATTTACAGAGAAAACAGGAAAACCATCGATGCTATATGCCTTCGAGAATCCTTTTGAGGAACCGGAACAGCCGGAGATTACAGAAGTGGATGTAAAAGAAGCGGATGCGGCAATTTATGTAATTTCTAGAAATTCCGGAGAGGGAAAAGACCGCAGGGCAGAGAAGGGAGATTATTATCTCAGCGACAGAGAACTTCAGAATATCCGTTTTATGACAGAACACTATAAGAACTGTATTGTTCTTTTGAATGTAGGTGGAGTCATTGATCTGACTTCATTGAAGGCAATTGAAGGTGTACAGGCAATTATGCTTGTGGGACAGACAGGAAATATGGGAGGTTATGCAGTTGCTGATGTGCTGACTGCCAAGACGATTCCTTCAGGAAAGCTGACTGATACATGGGCAAGATCTTATGAGGATTATCCGTCATCTGCAACATTTAGCCACAGGGATGGAAATCTTGACGACGAATATTACAGTGATGGAATCTATGTTGGATACCGTTATTTTGATACGTTTGGTGTGATGCCTCTATATTGCTTTGGATATGGAAAAAGCTATACAGAATTTGAAATAAAAACAATGAATGTAACAGCAGATGAAAAGCAGGTACAGGTTGAAGTTGAGGTTACGAACATTGGTGACAAATATCCTGGAAAAGAGGTGGTTCAGGTTTATTATTCCGCACCGGATGGAATCATGGAGAAACCAACACAGGAACTTGCAGGATTTGCTAAGACTAAATTGCTTGCGCCGGGAGAAAAAGATGTCGTGACGATCACATTTGCAACGACAAATATGGCATCTTTTGATGCGTATGACGCGGCCTGGGTTATGGAAGAAGGGGAATACACGATCCGCGTAGGAAACAGTTCACGTAATACGGAGGCTGTGGCAGTCATCGACCTTGATGAGCAGGTGACAACACTCCAACTGAAACGTCTGATGCGTGATACAATTGCAGTCAGAGAGCTTCACCATATGATTCCGATTTTCGATATTGAATTTGATTTCGGTGTGCCGGCGATTCCATTTAGAATTATGCTTCAGGCAGAGAACTTTAAGAAAGAACTTGTAGAATATGAAGTGATGCGCAGGACACTTATGGATAAGAGGAAAGATGAAGTTCTGACGTTGGAAGATGTAAAAGCAGGCAACGCGACTCTGGATGAACTGACAGCGCAGCTTACCGTGGAAGAAATGGCAGAACTTTGTGTTGGAACAGAGAGAAGAAATGGCGACGGAAATGTAATTGGTTCAGCATCCTCCTGTGTGCCGGGAGCAGCAGGAGACACCACTTCCAGTTTACTTGAAACACGAAAAGTGCCGAATCTTATTCAGGCAGATGGACCGGCAGGGCTTCGTTTAGAGACACCTTGTACTGCCATTCCAATCGCAACAACACTGGCACAATCCTGGGATATGGATCTGATTCATAGAATGGGAGAGCTTGTCGGAGAAGAAATGAAGCAGTTACATGTAGATCTATGGCTTGCACCTGGCATGAATATTCATCGTAATCCGCTTTGTGGACGAAACTTCGAATACTATTCTGAGGATCCGGTATTGACAGGTCTTTGTGCTGCTACAGAGACGAAAGGTGTTCAGTCTCAAAAAGGAAAGGGAACAACAATCAAACATTTTGCAGGAAATAATCAGGAAGACAACCGTATGTTTACGAATGCACATATCAGCGAGCGTGCGCTGAGAGAAATCTATCTGAAAGGATTTGAGATAGCTGTAAAGACAGCACAACCATATGCAATCATGACTTCCTATAATCTGATCAACGGAGTTCATTCAGCAAACAACTATGACATGCTGCAGAACATCGCACGTGATGAGTGGGGATTTGAAGGTCTTGTGATGACAGACTGGTATACTTCACAGGATACAACAGAGATGGGAATGGTATCACCATCCGGAAAATATAGTCATTCCAGCAGTGTACAGTGCATTAAAGCAGGAAATGACCTTCAGATGCCGGGATGTCAGCAGAATGTGGATGATATCGTAGAAGCAGTGAACGAAGGAAAAGAAATTACCAAAGCAGATTTACAACGCTGTGCGAAACATATTTTAAGTGTTGCACTTAAGACAATGTAAAACCACCTCGGTAATATGGAAATTGAGAGTCTTTTTCGTATTACTCAAAAATTAATAAACAATATTGTATAAGATCAAGCCTTTTGTGTCGCAGGATGCAGAAGGCTTTTCCTTTCCTTCCAGGATCGCATTGATACATTCGACGGGTCTTTTCCCTATGCCGATATCCAAAAGCGTTCCCAGAATAAATGGAGCCATCTGATAGAGAAAATCATTGGCTGTCATACGAATATAAAGCGTAGACTCTTCTGTGACAAAAGTAATTGTTTTTATTTCTTTTTCGGTTCCTTTCTTTTTTCGAATCGAAGAGAAATGTTTAAAATCATGCGTTCCAAGTAATGAGTGGGCAGCGGTTTCCATAAGAAGAATATTTGGAAGTTCTGCTGTTTGTTCAGGTGGCAGATCAAATAATGAATCTGATAACAGATCAGTTAATCGACCGCGATAGTTTTTGTGGAACAGGTCATAGATCGGTGATAAATCCATGGCATATTCATAAGTGATCTCGCGTGCATTTAAGTCTGCTCGAAAGCGTTCGGGTGTTGATACTGCATCTAAAACGGCAATATCCTGTGGAAGATACTGGTTCAGAACAGTTTTAAATTCTGCAGGAGTCAGTTGGCTTTCCGTAAGAAAATTGACTGTGAGATTCCGAGCATGAACTCCCGGTTCTGTTCGGACTCCGGAAAATAAAGTGACAGGAGTTCCTGTTACTTTTTCTAATACATTTTCAATTTTATAAGATACTGTACGATCATTGTGGTCTTTTTCAGGGCGTTTCCAACCAAGATAACGTGTACCGTCATATTGGAGTGTTAATTTAATATTTTGCATATATCGTTCTCCATTTATAAATAATGTCTGTTTCCAGACAAGTCATCCTTTGTATTTTAACTGATGCAGATGGAAATGTATAGAGAAAAGAAGAGAAATAAGACTGCAAAGGCGAAGAGAGTGATTCTGATTTTATTTAAAATGTTTCCGAAAGATATTTTTGGTCATTTCCATCATGCGGTCAATTTGATTTTGTTCTTCTTTGCTTTTACCTTCTTTTAATACTTCAAGAATTAATGAAACTTCATCCGGATTGAAACGAAGTCCCTGTCGGTTTGCATTTGTGATAAGTGCGAGCATGACCGGGGCAAGTTCATTTCCAGATTTTCCTTTCGTCTGTTTCGCGGCTGTCCTGATCAGTTCCAGCTTGAGCGGATCGATCGTTTTCATTGCAGGATGGTTCATCCAGTTTTCCATTGTTAAGATCTCCTTTCGGTGAGTTATTGTTTATAGTGTCTTCTGGCTCTTCATCAGAAGGTGGAGCAGATGAAAAGAATTGTGTAAACATATCTGCCATAGACATCATCTCTTTTATGTTTTTGAAAGTAGAAAAGAGCTGTTTTTCTTCTGATGTGAGATAAGGTGACAGATGGTCAAAAATAGAATCTGCGTTGTCTTGAAAAAGACTTTCTATTCCTCGTCCAGAAGAAAAGTCACAGGCAGAAAGTGCATCATAACTGACAGGAGCCTGATGGTGAAGAACATTTTGCAGTTCGATGAATTTAATGAAGACGGCAAGCATGCTCTGTGTAGCTGGCGGGAAAAGAGGAAGGAAAAGTTTCAGCATGCGAAGTCCGGAAGCAGTTGCTTCGTCAAAGGGGGTCATAGGCGTCGGTGTTTTCAAAAAAATAAACCCTCCTGACTTTCAGCTGAACTGATACATATATATGAAATGCAGAAAAAATATATTCCTGTTCATGAATATAGATGTGTGAAAAATCGGATCATGCGTATACTGATTTAAAGACCTTTTGTAATCAGGGGCATATCTTAATAATAAGAAGAGGAAAGGAAAACGAAAATGTCCAGAAAGTTAATTATTGATGGGAATGCAGTATATGAAATTGATGAGAAGTGTATGTTAAAGAAAAAGCTTGGAGAACTGAAAGAAAAGAAGATAACATCAGACGAGAAGAGAGCGGAACAGAGTGTTGTTACCGGAAAACCGAATCGTTTGAAAAGATAAGCCAGAAGGGGCATGCGGTTTTTCCGCATGCCCCATTTGAAGTGGAAGAAGGAACAGATATCAGCATCCGCCACAGTTGCAGCCATTACCGCAACCGCCGCATCCGAATCCATTATTGCCCCATCCGCCGCAGCAGCAAAGAAGAAGGATGATCCACAGACAACTGTCATTGCCGCAGCCATTACCACATCCGCCACAACCATTACCACCCCAGCCACCGCAGCAGCAGAGGAGAAGGATGATCCAAAGGCAGGAGTTATTCAGTCCGCATCCATTTCCGTTTCCGCCACAGCCGCAGCTGTTTGAACATCCGTTGTCACAACCGCATCCGCAGTTTGTAGCTGTTAATTCACTCATTGTTAAATCCTCCGAAAGATTTTTTGATTTACAATGTTATAGTATGCGGAGAAAAAGAAAATGTGAGATGAGAAATTATTTGTAGTGATAAAGATGTGAAGTGGCAAAAATTATTCGAGCAGCCGGGAAAAATCTAAAATTCCCCAGCCGGATTCAGTTCCCGGAATCTGTACACAGGAAGTGTGAAGTTTTAATTTGACTTCTGCATTGGTGAGAAACGGGTATTTTGAAAGAAGACAGGCAATTGCACCGGAAACAACAGGAGCAGCCATGGATGTTCCTGTTTTGGAAAGATAAGGCGGAGCATTTGGAAATTGAGAGTAAAAAGCATTGCAGCTTACAATTCCTGTGCCGGGGGCAAAAACATCAGGTTTGACAATGCAGTCATCTGTAGGACCGCGGCCGGAATAATTGAGAGGATGCCTTTGGGTGTGGATCAGAGGAAAAGTGTCGGGAACACCAACAGTGATAACTTTTGGGCTGCTTCCGGGAACTGTGACGGAACCGGGAGCAGGTCCGTAGTTGCCGGCAGAGACAACTACGACGAGCCCAAGATCCCAGAGGGATTCTACAGCATTCAATAAAAGAAGTTTTTGATGAATGGAAAGATCCGGTCGTGTACCTACGGAAATGTTAATGATCCGGATATGGAATTGCGTGTAGATATCACGGATCCATTGAATTCCATTTATGACATTTTTGATAGATCCGTTTCCATTCTGATCCAATACTTTCCCAATAATAAGATTGCAGAAGGGAGCAATTCCGGCATAAGTTCCGGAAGAGAGAAGTCCGCTTCCCGCAAGAATTCCGGCTACATGGGTTCCGTGTCCACTATTGTCGATGAGAGGGGAGAAATGAGAGAAAGAAAAAAGAACTTTTTCGGAAGAACCAGTGGTACTGGAAAAATCCCGGAAAGAAAGGATACGACCTTTAAAATCAGGATGAGGAGAAATTCCGGTATCAAGAATAGCAACAGTGACATTTTGTCCGAGAAATTTGTGTTCCTTTGTGTCCGGACACCAGTAGTGAATGGATTGTTTTACCCATTTCATGAAGGAAAAGCCTTTGTTTTTTCTTTATTATATGCCTGATGCTAAATGAATGACAAAGATGTCTACGCTGAGATGACAAAACATCCGTTTGCCATGTGGTAAGCTCAAGAGCAAGCTCTTTCGCTTAAGGGCGTCCGCCCTATGATAAAAAAGTTGCCGGCTCTCTTATATAAGCGAGCTTATAACGTGAGCCATCAACTTTTTTATCGCATGGCAAACTGTAAAGAAAAAACACTTGACACCATCTTGCGTTTCGTGTATGATAGCAGAGGTGAAGATAATGAATAAGTTTTTAGAGCAGGCATTATTGTTTGATTTCTACGGGGAATTGCTTACAGATCATCAAAAGGAGATTTATGAGCAGTTCGCGCTGGAAGATCTTTCGCTCAGTGAGATTGCTGAGATGAAGGGGATCAGCCGCCAGGGTGTACATGATCTTGTGAAGCGGTGTCAGAAGACACTGGAAGGATATGAGATGAAGCTTCATCTTGTAGAGAAGTTCCTTTCCGTGAAGGAGAAGGTCAGTAAGATTGATGATACACTTGCTGAGTGGGAATGCGAGAAGAATGACCCGGAAGAGATGGTGAAGCGGATCCGTAAGATTGCGGATGCGATCATAGAGGAGTTATAGAATGGCATTTGACAGCTTAAGTGAAAAACTTCAGAATGTATTTAAGAACCTGCGAAGCAAGGGAAGACTGACAGAGGATGATGTTAAGGCAGCTCTGAAGGAAGTTAAGATGGCGCTTCTTGAAGCAGATGTTAACTTCAAGGTTGTTAAGGGCTTCATTAAGGATGTTCAGGAGAGGGCTGTTGGTCAGGATGTGATGAACGGACTGAATCCAGGACAGATGGTGATCAAGATCGTTAATGAAGAGCTGGTTAAGCTTATGGGATCTGAGACAACAGAGATCAAGCTTCAACCGGGCAGTGCGATCACAGTGATCATGATGGCAGGTCTTCAGGGAGCAGGTAAGACAACAACAACTGCAAAGCTTGCAGGAAAGTTTAAGTTAAAAGGTAAGAAACCACTTCTGGTAGCATGTGATGTTTACCGTCCGGCTGCAATTAAGCAGTTGGAGATCAACGCAGAGAAGCAGGGCGTAGAGATGTTCTCCATGGGAGACAAGAATAAGCCGGCGGATATTGCGAAGGCAGCAGTTGAGCATGCAGCAAAGAATGGTAACAATATTGTGATCCTTGATACTGCAGGACGTCTTCATGTAGATGAAGATATGATGGCAGAGCTTCAGGAGATCAAGGAAGTTGTGGAAGTTCATCAGACCATCCTGGTTGTCGATGCGATGACCGGACAGGATGCGGTGAATGTAGCAAGTTCCTTTAACGATAAGATTGGAATCGACGGTGTGATCGTCACAAAGCTTGACGGAGATACACGAGGCGGTGCTGCGCTGTCTATCAAGGCAGTGACAGGAAGACCGATCCTTTATGTCGGCATGGGAGAGAAGCTTTCAGATCTGGAGCAGTTTTATCCGGACAGAATGGCATCCCGAATTCTGGGAATGGGAGATGTCCTTTCCCTGATTGAGAAGGCAGGCGCTGAGCTTGATGAAGAGAAAGCCAAGAAGATGGCTGATAAGATGAAGAAAGCTCAGTTTGACTTTGAAGATTATCTTGACAGTATGGAACAGATGCGTAAGATGGGCGGTTTGTCCAGCATCATGGGAATGCTGCCTGGAATGGGTAATCTCGGAGGTAAGATGCCTGATCTTGATTCCGAAGAGAATGAGAAGAAGATGGCTCAGATGGAAGCAATCATCTACTCCATGACTTTGGAAGAGAGAAGAAACCCGGATCTGCTGAATCCATCCAGAAAGCACAGAATTGCCAAGGGTGCAGGTGTGGATATTGCAGATGTGAACCGTATGGTAAAACAGTTCAACGAATCCAGAAAGATGATGAAGAAACTTCCTGGAATGATGGGTGGCAAAGGTGGAAAAAGGGGCAAATTCAAGCTTCCCTTTTGACATATAAATGAAACAATAACAAAAAATTAAGAAAAATTATGAGGTGAAAAAAATGGCAGTAAAGATCAGATTAAAGAGAATGGGACAGAAGAAGGCTCCTTTTTACAGAATCGTAGTAGCAGATTCTAGATCTCCAAGAGACGGAAGATTCATCGAGGAAATCGGAACATACGATCCGAACCTTGAGCCAAGCGCAATCAAAGTAGACGAGGAAGCAGCTAAGAAATGGCTCAACAATGGTGCTCAGCCAACAGAAGTTGTTGGAAAGATCTTCAAAGCAGCAGGAATCGAGAAATAATCGAATCTGTATGAGTAATGTCTGTAGCTGAGTGATCAGCTGCAGATAAATAACGATGTCTCCGCGGAGGGCGAGTATCATGAAAGAATTAGTTGAAGTTATTGCAAAGGCACTGGTAGATCAGCCGGATGAAGTCTCAGTTACTGAGAAAAAGGAAGGCAGAACTACTGTACTGGAACTTCATGTAGCAGATGGCGACATGGGTAAAGTGATCGGTAAGCAGGGTCGTATTGCAAAAGCAATCCGTTCTGTTGTTAAGGCAGCAGCAACAAAGGAAGACAAGAAAGTCGTTGTCGATATTGTTTAAGAACAGTATCAGGACGAAAGAAAAAAGTAACAGAGTCATTGCTTGGTAAAGCAGGGCTTAAAAAAGGGACAGCCTTCATAAAGAAGAGACTGCCCCTTTCTTTTTACGTGAGCAACGAGTCAAAGTCCGTGCTTGCACGAGACCTTGGCGACTGCCGCGATAACTTGAGAAACTCGCGAAGTGTGTTTCTCATAGTTTCATAAGAAAGGAATCAGGAATGGAACAATTTCTTCAGGTGGGAGTGATTTCTTCCACACATGGTCTGCGTGGTGAAGTTAAGGTATTCCCGACAACGGATGATGCTGCGCGTTTTCAGACATTGAAAAATGTTGTCCTTGATACAGGAAGGGAAAAGTTGGATCTTGAGATTCAGTCTGTTCGTTTTTTTAAGCAATTTGTAATTGTGAAATTCAAGGGTATTGATAATATCAATGATATTGAAAAATATAAAGGAAAAAGTCTCTTTGTAACAAGAGAAAATGCTGTCGAACTGGAAGAGGACGAGTATTATATCGGTGATCTGATCGGTATGGAGGTCTATACAGATGACAGTGAGGAACGCTTTGGAGTACTCAAAGACGTGATGGAGACAGGAGCAAACGAAGTGTATATCATTACTTCTGAGAATCACGGAGAAGTGCTGCTTCCTGCAATTCACGAGTGCATTCTGGATATTGATGTAGAAGCGAAGAAGATGAAAGTGCATCTGATGGAGGGATTACTGTAATGAATTTCCATGTATTGACTTTATTTCCGGAGATGATCGAGCAAGGTGTGAATACAAGTATTACAGGCCGTGCAATCAACAATGGACTTCTTTCGATCAATGCAGTGAATATCCGTGATTATGCATTTAATAAGCATAACAGTGTGGATGATTATCCATATGGCGGCGGTGCAGGCATGTTGATGCAGGCAGAACCGGTGTATCTGGCTTATGAGGCTGTGAAAGAGCAGATCGACAAGAGAAAGCAGGAGAATATCAAGTCGGAAGAAGTCACGTCAACGGAACCAGCGGATTGTTCTGAAGTGCGCAACAGTGATTTGCAGGATGAAAATTCGAAGAAGCGTCCACTGCGTGTAGTCTATCTCTCTCCACAGGGAGATGTATTTAACCAGAAGATGGCAGAGGAGATGGCTCAGGAGGAAGACCTTGTGTTGCTTTGCGGTCATTATGAAGGGATCGACGAACGCGTTCTGGAAGAAATCGTGACAGATTATGTTTCCATCGGAGATTATGTACTGACCGGAGGCGAGCTTCCGGCAATGGTCATGATCGATACGATCTCAAGACTGGTTCCGGGAGTGCTTCACAATGATGTCTCAGCAGAATTTGAGTCATTTCAGGATAATCTTCTGGAGTATCCGCAGTATTCCAGACCGGAAGAGTGGAGAGGGAAGAAAGTTCCGCCCATCCTTCTGTCCGGACATCATGCGAATATTGAAAAATGGAGAAGAGAGCAGTCAATCCTTCGTACAATGGAGCGGCGCCCGGATCTTCTCAAGGAGAGTAATCTGACGGATAAAGAGAAGAAATGGATCCGCCAGGTGAAACGGGAACGCAAAGAAGCAGAAAAAATGAAATAGGGACTTGAAAAAAGCCCGGAAATATGGTAAACTACAAAAGTTGTGAAAAGAAGCGCGATGGTCCTCTGGCACAAAAGTGAAGTGTTAAGAACGTCAAATATTAAGGAGGTCACACAAAATGAACGAAATCATTAGAAAAATCGAAGCAGAACAGTTAAAGGAGAACGCACCTGAATTTCATGTTGGTGATACAGTAAAAGTATATGCCAAGATCAAAGAGGGTAACCGCGAAAGAATCCAGGTTTTCGAAGGAACAGTCCTGAAAAGACAGGGTGGCGGAGCAAGAGAGACTTTCACAGTAAGAAAGACATCTAACGGAATCGGTGTTGAGAAGACATGGCCGGTACATTCTCCACATGTTGAGAGAGTAGAAGTTGTTCGCAGAGGTAAAGTAAGAAGAGCGAAACTGAACTACTTAAGACAGCGTGTTGGTAAAGCTGCTAAGGTAAAAGAATTAGTAAAATAGTAACTATGAGAGGGACAATTACAGAACTTGTATATTGTCCCTTTTCTTATAGCTTACGCGAGCAACGAGCCAAAGTCCGTGCTTGCACGAGACCTTGGTGATTGCCGCGATAATTTGAGAAACTCGCGGAGCGTGTTTCTCATAGTTGGGAAGGAAAATAAGGAACCTATGGGGCAGAATCTGAGTTTTCGAAAGAATAACAGAAGAAAGAAAAAGAAGAAGCCGCAGATGAAGAAGAAAAACCATCTGAAATTTACAAACCGAAGTAAGAAATTAAAGTTTGAAAAGAAGAATTATCATATAACAAAGAATTCTTTGATTCTTGCAGGAGAGATACTATGTGTTTGTCTGGTGGCAGTACTTTTGATTGCATTTTTCGGGCATCGTGTAAGCAATGCAGGAGATGCCATGAGTCCGACAATTGAAAATGGAGAGGTTGTTCTTGTAGATCGTCTGATCGTGGATATGAAGACACCTTCCAGAGGAACTGTGGTGGCATTTCGACCAGACGGAAACCGCGAAGTTCATCTTTTAATTAGAAGGATTGTCGGTCTTCCGGGAGAGACTATCCAGATCAAGGATGGAACTGTTTATATTAATGGGAAAGAGCAGAAGAAACATATTCATGTATCAGAGATAAAAGATGCGGGGATAGCTTCTGATGAGATAAAGCTTGGCAAAGACGAGTACTTTTTGCTCGGAGATAATGAAGAGTCAGGCGAAGACAGCAGATCTGAGACGGTCGGAGTGGTAAAGGCAGATGAGATCTATGGAAAGGTCTGGTTCAATGTAAGCTCCGGGGAACATTTCGGATTTGTAAAAAGATAAAATAGAATGAAAAAATAACAGGAGGAATGCAATGCATTTTCAGTGGTATCCTGGCCATATGACAAAGGCCAGAAGAATGATGCAGGAGAATATTAAGCTGATCGATCTGATTATTGAGTTGGTTGACGCAAGAGTGCCGCTCAGCAGTCGTAATCCGGACATCGATGAGCTTGGAAAGAATAAGGCGAGACTGATTCTTTTGAATAAGGCAGATCTTGCGGAAGACAGAAGAAATGATGAGTGGATGGAATATTTCAAGAAGCAGGGATATTCTGTCGTGAAAGTGAATTCTAAGAAAGGCGGCGGAATCAAGTCGATCCAGTCTGTGATCCAGGAAGCATGTAAGGAGAAGATGGAACGTGACAGAAAGCGTGGAATCCTGAACCGTCCAGTACGTGCCATGGTGGTAGGAATTCCGAACGTAGGAAAATCTACCTTTATCAATGCGCTGGCAGGAAAAGCCTGTGCAAAAACAGGAAATAAGCCTGGAGTGACAAAGGGAAAACAGTGGATCCGTCTGAATAAGAATGTAGAACTTTTGGATACACCGGGAATTCTCTGGCCGAAGTTTGAAGACCAGACAGTAGGTTTGCGTCTTGCGTTTATCGGTTCGATTAAAGACGAGATTCTTCAGACAGAAGAACTGGCAAGTGAGCTTGTGAAATTTTTAAATCAGTCATATCCGGGAGTTCTTGAAGAGAAGTACACGATAGAATCTTCAGAAGATAATTATGAAGTGTTAAGAAGAATTGCAGAAAGCAGACACTGTCTGGTCAGAGGAAGCGAATTAGATGTGGAAAAAGCAGCGGCAATTCTTTTGGATGATTTTCGTAATGGCCGCCTTGGAAGGCTTACACTGGAGCTTCCAGAGGAGAACTAATACGGTATGAAAGAAATTATAAAAGAACTGGCTGGATGGCTTCTGTATATTGTACTGATCATTGCTCTTACCTGGACCGTGGTTACCTTTGTGGGGCAGAGAACAGAAGTCAGTGGTTCTTCTATGGAAACTACACTGTCAGATAAGGATCAGCTGATTGTTGATAAAATGACTTACCGCTTCAGAGATCCGAAACGATATGACATCGTAGTATTTCCATATCAATACCAGGACAATACCTATTATATTAAGCGGATCATCGGGCTGCCGGGAGAGACAGTACAGATTTTATCCGGAATGGTTTATATTGATGGGATGCGTCTGGATGAACATTATGGGAATGAAGTAATGGAGAATCCGGGCATTGCAGAAGAACCATTAACACTGGGTGAGGATGAATATTTTGTACTTGGAGATAATCGGAATAACAGCAGCGACAGCAGAGCATCCGATGTTGGTTTAATCCATAGAAAAGATCTGATCGGAAGGGCATGGATTCGCGTGTGGCCATTGAGTCAAATTGGGGTGATACATCATGAGTAAAAGTATTAGCGAGATCAAGATAGAATTTGAACAGGCAGGAGAACAACAGTGGGAAGCACTTTGTCAGGAATACGAGACGGATTCCAGAACAGGTGTAAGAAATCTGACAGCAAGATATCGGAAGAAGCAGCAGGCACTTGTTCAGGAGAGAGAACGCCTCGAGGTAATGAAAACATTCGAGAGAAAATATGCGGATTATAGTTTTATCTGTGGAATTGACGAGGCAGGAAGAGGTCCTCTGGCAGGACCGGTAGTAGCCGGTGCAGTGATTCTCCCAAAGGATTGTGAGATTCTCTATCTGAATGATTCAAAAAAACTGTCTGCTGCAAAGAGAGAAGAGTTGTATGATGAGATTATGGAGAAAGCGGTTGCAGCGGCAGTAGGTATGGCAAGTCCGGCGAGAATCGATGAAATTAATATTCTACAGGCAACTTATGAGGCAATGCGTGAAGCAATTTCAAAGCTGGCAGTAGAACCAGGGATTCTTTTGAATGATGCTGTGACGATTCCGGAGATGATCATTCCGCAGGTTCCGATTATTAAAGGAGATGCGAAGAGTGTGTCTATTGCAGCGGCAAGTATTCTTGCAAAAGTGACAAGGGATCGGCTGATGGTAGAATATGATAAAGTGATGCCAGAGTATGGATTTGCAGGCCATAAAGGATATGGATCCAAAGAACATATTGAGGCAATCAAGAAATATGGACCGACACCGATACATAGAAAGACATTTATCAAGAAGTTTATTTAATGATATCAGAGTTGTATAAAAGAAAGAGCTGCCAATGGCAGCTCTTCTTAAATCCGAAAGTTCGACGGATTAGAAGAGGGGAATCAGGTAGATGAAGGATCCGAAAAAAGAAAAGAATAACCGCAAGACAGGTGGAAACTATGAGCAGGCAGCAGGTTTTTATCTGGAACAGCATGGCTATCAGATACTACAGTACAATTATCGCTGTCGCATAGGAGAGATTGATATTGTTGCAAAAGAGGGGGAGAATCTGGTATTCTGTGAAGTGAAGTACAGGACTGGTCCTGGCAAGGGGAGTCCGCTGGAAGCTGTAGATGCAAGAAAGCAGAGAAAGATATTTCAGGCAGCAATGTATTATCTGACGGAATATCATATTAGTGATGTCCCATGCAGATTTGATGTGATCGGTATTGAAGGGACAAGGATCCAGCTGGTGAAGAATGCATTTTGCGGATAGAGAAGAAAGGACAGAATATGAGTTTAGGATTGATTTATAAGAACGCGGCACATATTTTTGATGAAGTAGAAAAGAAAACTCCTTATTTGGAATATCCATTGTTTCAGGAGACGGGCATTGTAACGAGTGCTTTTTCTACACGACTTGGAGGAGTCAGTGAGGGCCATTATTCTTCTCTAAATCTAAGCTTTGATCGTGGAGATGACCCGGCAAGGGTATTAGAGAATTTTAAAAGAATCGGAGCATCAATGGGTGTTAATGTCGAAGATATGGTTCTGTCGAAGCAGACACATACAACGAATGTCCGTGTGGTTACAGCGGAAGATAAGGGAAAAGGTGTTATGCGGGAACGCAATTATACAGATGTGGATGGGATGATCACAAATGTTCCGGGAATCTGTCTTGTGACTTCCTATGCAGATTGTGTACCACTTTACTTTGTGGATCCGGTGAAAAAGGCAATCGGGCTGAGTCATTCCGGCTGGAGAGGAACTGTTGGAAAGATTGGAAAAAATACTGTTCAGCTGATGCAGGAGAATTTTGGATCCAAACCGGAAGATCTGCTTGCAGCAGTAGGACCATCAGTATGTATGGATTGTTATGAAGTCAGTGAGGATGTAATTGAGCAGTTTAAAGAAGCTTTTGAAAAAAAGTATTGGGAGGATCTTTTCTATAAGAAAGAGAATGGAAAATATCAGTTGAATTTATGGAAGGCAAATGAGCTGATCTTCCTGGAAAGTGGAATTCTGCCGGAGCATATGGCAATCACAAATGTTTGTACACATTGTAATAGTAAGATCCTATATTCTCACCGGACGATGGGGAACAACAGGGGAAATCTGTGTGCATTTCTTGCATTAAAATAAGGAGGTTAAAAGTATGTATCTGACAACAGTGAAAGAACTTGGAACAGCATTACTGACAAAGGGGACAGCTTTTGCACTGGCCCAAACAGCAACGCAGACGAATAACAGTTCCGTCAATGATGTGCTTGATTCTGCACAGGAAGTAACAGCAAGTACAGCAGATGAAGTGAATCGCTTTGTACAATATTTTAATGATAATATTCCGAATCTGATTGCCTTTGGGTTGAAGGTGATTTTCGCGATAGTATTTTACCTGATCGGATCTAAGGTGATATCTGTTATACGTAAAGTGGTAGGCAAATCAATGGAGAGATCCAATGCGGATGTTGGAGTTCGTCAGTTTGTTGATTCTATGTTGAAATTTGGGTTATACGCACTTCTGATCTTTATGATCGCAACAAAATTTGGCGTAGAATCTTCTTCTGTAGCAGCGATCATCGCTTCCGCCGGTGTGGCAATCGGTCTGGCATTACAAGGGAGTCTGTCGAACTTTGCAGGAGGTATCTTGATTCTTCTTCTCAGACCATTTGCAGTTGGAGATTATATTATTGTGAATTCAGAGGGAATCGAAGGAACTGTAAAGGTAATTCAGATCTTCTATACAAAGATGACAACAATCGATAATAAGACGATCGTTGTGCCAAACAGTATTCTGACAAGTAACAGTCTGACAAATGTAACAGCAAGACCGGAACGTCAGCTGGATCTTAAAGTAGGAATTTCTTATGAATCTGATCTGAAGAAAGCAAAAGAGATCGTAGAGAATCTTCTACTGAAGGATGAAGATGTTATTCAGGATGAAGAGATTAAAGTGTTCATATCAGAACTTGCAGACAGCAGTGTTGTGATCGGACTTAGAGCCTGGGTGAAGACAGAAGCTTACTGGACAACGCGCTGGAGAATCCTTGAGGAGATTAAAATGTCTTTTGATGAGGAAGGCATTGACATCCCATATAATCAGTTGACAGTTCATATGGCAAATCATTAGTTATTATTTATTAGAAGGATAAAAGTCTATAGAAGTTGATTAAAAAAGAGGTTGAAATTTATATCCAAACGCGATATAATAACAAAGGTCGTCAGAATTGACGACCATATGCCGAAATAGCTCAGTTGGTAGAGCACTTCACTCGTAATGAAGGGGTCGTCGGTTCGAGTCCGATTTTCGGCTGAAGAGTAAAGACCGTTGTTGATTTCAGTTGTATCTGGAATCAGCAGCGGTTTTTTATATATTAGGAAAGTTCTTTCCTAATATATAAAAAACGCTCCGCTTAGGATGCGCACTTATAACGAACTTAGAACGGATACGAAAAAGCATCTTGACGAAGGAAATGAAAATGGATACAATATTGTTACGAGTTTATAAAAAAGATGAAAAATTTTCTCTAATAAAGTAAAAAGAAATAAAATTAATTCTTTTAAAACAAGATTAGACAGAAGCAGAGAAATAGAAAAAATACAGAGGGTGAAAATATGGCATCAGTACAGACAAAAGATTACATTGTGCAGTTAATTAAAGAGGAGATTCTTTCAGGAGTTATGAAACCGGGAGAAGAGCTGGCACAGGAAGCACTTGCAGAGCGTCTTGGTGTTTCAAGAATGCCGATCCGTGAGGCATTACAGAATCTTGTTCAGGAGGGATTTGCGGTACGTCTTCCAAACCGTCATATCCAGGCAGTAGTTTTGAGCGCACAGCAGATTCATGATGTATTTCATGTGATTGCAGCGATGGCAGCAGAGAATATGATCTTAGTTGCAAAGAAAGAGCAGATGCTTCGAAGGAAAAATGTGGAACAAACGAGTCAGACAGAATTCGAAGAAGATGGACAGAGCAAGCTTTTCCTTGAGCAAGAGATTGAGAAAACTCCAAGCGAGCAGCTTTTTCAGATACTTTCCGGCATGGAGAATGCATTGAGACCAGAGAAGAAGGCAGAGTGGGAGATGGTTTATCAGGAGAGACTCATCAGTTTGTTTGAGAATCCATATCTGTCACAGCTTCAGGGGAAGACGATGGATGGTTATGTAGCTTATGCAATTGAGAAGATGGGAGATAAGCAGCAGAAGTTAGAGCAGCTTCGCCGTATCACAGAAGGTATTGCAGAGAATAATGAGCAGAAGATCCGAATGGGACTTCGAGAATACTATCTTTCTTATGCTGATGCTTTTGTAGAAAGATGGGAGAAGAAGGCAGAAGAAACAGAAAAATAGGTTGAATTGTTATAGGGGTGATTACATACATATGTAGGTTGTAATCACCCCTTTTTCTATAAACAAAGTCTTATCTAGATTTGTTAGTGAGCGATTGCTATGGTAGCAAAGGCACCTCATGTTCGTCATTTTATACAAGCTGTGTTGAAAAAACACTGGATTATATCGCAAATATGATGATAAAATATAAATCAGATGATGGGTTAGAAAATTGGAAAGGGAGGACGATGGAAAAAGCACGACAAGTAAAAAGAGTCCTGCTGCAGGCAATTAAGATCGCGGTGGGCAGCAGTGTAGCAATTTATCTAGCGCATATACTGGGATTGGAGTATGAGGCATCTGCCGGAAGTATCACACTGCTTACGTTAGTAACAACAAAATGGGAGACGGTGAAATTATCTTTTTATCGTATGGCGACATTTGTTTTGGCGGTAGTTCTGGCGGCGTTGACATTTGGACATATGACGAGTTCCTGGCTTGCGTATGGAATCTATGTATTTCTGATCGTTGCGGTCAGTCATAGTCTTGGATGGTCGGCAACAATTTCGGTAAATGCCGTTATCGGCACACATTTTCTTATGACAAGAGATTTTAGTCCGGAGTTTATTCGCAATGAGCTGTTTTTAGTAATGATTGGAATCACAATCGCGATTGTACTGAATTTGTTCTATGATTATGAAGGACAGAGACAGGATCTGATTCGTTATATGAGGGAGACAGAGAATCAGCTACAGATTCTTTTGTGTGAACTTGCAGCGTATCTTCATAATAAAGATATGGAGATTAATGTCTGGGATCAGATCATCGCCTTTGAGGGGAGAATGCATGAATTTATCAAGGCAGCGTATGATTACCAGGATAATACATTTCATTCGCATCCGGGATACTATATAGATTACTTTGAAATGCGTCTGGCGCAGCTGCAGGTACTTCATAACCTGCATTATGAGATCAAGAAGATCCGTAAGATGCCGAAGCAGGCACTTGTGATCGCAGATTATATCATGTATATGGCAGATTATGTTGTTGAGATGAATATTCCAGATCAGCAGATTGAGAAGTTGGAAGAGATTTCGGAGCAAATGAAGCAAGAAGAACTTCCAAAGACGCGCGAAGAGTTCGAAGGACGAGCACTTCTGTATCATATTTTGATGGATCTGGAGGAATTTCTTGTATATAAGAAGCGATTTGTGAATGGATTGGATGAGAAGAAGCTTCGTATCTACTGGAAACAGGAGATGGAGCAAAAAGATAGCGCAAACGAGTTGCAGAAATGATGAAAAGAAACGGATTAAAGTCAGAAGAAACAAAAACAAAGCATTTTCTGATTTTAATCCGTTTTTATTAATTATAATATGTTACTGAAAGAATCAGATTTTTCCCGGGAATAATGTGCCGGCTCTTCCGCCTTTTACAATATCATAAAGGACTTCCGGATGCTTTCCGTTTGTAACAATTGTGTTTGTTCCCTGGGAAGTGGCAAGGGATGCGGCCTGAAGTTTTGTACGCATTCCGCCTGTTCCACGTCGGGAACCTGCGCCACCGGCTAAAGCATAGACGCTGTCATCAATTGTATCAATCTGATCGATTAGCTGTGCATTTGGATACAATCTTGGATCGTGATCATAAAATCCATCAATGTCGGAGAAAATGACCAGATGCTTTGCGCGGCAGAGTACTGCAACGACAGCTGAGAGCATGTCGTTATCACCGAAGAGACGATCCTCGGATTCGATTTCTTTATAGCTTACGGAGTCATTTTCGTTTACAATCGGGATTACACCCATCTCGAGAAGCGCATTGAATGTATTGATCAGATTTTCCTTTTTTTCTTCTTCTTCAATATCATCTGCATTGAGCAGGATCTGGGCAACTGTCTTGTCATAGTCACCGAAGAACTTGTCATACAGATACATCAGACTACACTGTCCAACTGCAGCAGCAGCCTGTTTCATACGCATACTGTCTGGTTTAGCAGTCATGTTCAGTTTATTTCTTCCGACTGCGATCGCTCCGGAGGAAACGAGTACAACTTCATATCCCATGTTCTGGATATCAGAAAGTACACAGGCAAGACGGTCTGTTGTACGAAGATCGCTCTTTCCGGCGTCATTGGTAAGTGTAGATGTTCCAACTTTTACTACGATTCGATTATTATAAAGTCCCATAATACATAACTCCTTGCTGAATATCTTTTAAAATAATTTCCGGATGTCGGTTAACAACCAGCCTTGTCTCATCGACTGTTTTATAGTATCATACAGTTATCAATTACAAAAGCGAATGTTTCTCATGGATTACATGACAAAATCAAATATAAAGTAAGTGAAGAGATTTTTCGTAGCGAAAACAGATGGGAAAATGTAAAGCGAAAGGAGTGTTAAATTCATGGATGGAAGTATTCAGAAATACATGGCATTTGTTAAGACAGTAGAGTGTGGAAGTTTTACAAAGGCAGCGGAACAGTTGAGTTATTCCCAGTCCGGGATCAGCCGAATGATCAATGATCTGGAAAAGGAATGGAAGATAGTTCTGCTTGAACGAAGCAAGTCAGGAGTAAAGCTTACAAGCAGCGGGATGAAGTTACTTCCTTATGCGGAACGGGTCTGCAGAGAATACGAGAAACTTCAATTGGAAGTTGATGAGCTTCAAGGGTTAAAGTCAGGATTGATCCGTATCGGTACATTTTCCAGCGTAGCAACACATTGGCTGCCGAATATTATCAAGGAATTTCAGAAAAATTATCCAAACATTGATTACGAGATGCTTTTGGGTGATTATACGGATATTGAAGAATGGATCATGGAAGGGCGAATTGACTGTGGATTCACAAGATTGCCGGTAAGGGATGAGATGGATACAATTTTCCTGGAGCAGGACAGGCTGCTTGTCGTGCTTCCGGAAGGACATCCGCTGACAGAACTTCAGAAGATTCCGGTCAGTGCGCTTTGTGAGGAACCGTTTATGCTATTGGAGAAAGGTGCTAAGGCAGAAGTTTCTGAGATCTTTGAAAGAAGTAATTTAAAGCCGAAAGTACATTTCACAACATGGGATGACTACGCGATCATGGCGATGGTTGAGAGCGGGCTTGGAATCAGTGTTTTGCCGGAACTGATCTTGAAACGGATTCCGTATCGAATTGTTACACGAGAACTGGAAATCCCGGCGTATCGTAATATAGGACTTGTCATGCGTAACAGAAAAGGTGCAACTCCGGCGGTGAAGCGGTTCCTGGAGTATCTGCAGTATAGATAATAAGAAATGTGAAACTTTTATGAAGTGGTATGTTCTGAATGATAATTTGCTTGATAGAAGGAAATATATGAGAGTATAATGTTACTATTATGATAAAAAGGGCTTATTCTATGACCGACATTATAAGAGTCATCAGCAATCAGAGAAGAGCACAAAGATTGAAAGAAGGAGAAAAAGATGGCGATTAAACATATTTTATTTGACTTAGACGGAACACTTTTACCGATGGTACAGGACGAATTTGTCCGTTTTTATATGCCGCTTCTTGCAAAGGCATATTTGAAGAAAGGCGTGGAAATGGATCCAAAAGGATTCATTGGTGCAGTATGGAAAGGCTATGAGGCGATGGTGAAAAATGATGGTTCCAGAACAAATCGAGAGGCATTCTGGAGTTATATTGATGAATTCCTGCCGCTTTCTGTGGAAGAATCAGAGGCAATCGCAGATGCATTTTATGAGGATGAATTCAATCAGGCCAAGTGCACGACACAGCCGACACCACTTTCAGATATGGTTATAAAAGAGGCGAAGAAGAAAGGCATTGAAGTTTATCTTGCAACGAACCCGATCTTTCCAAGATGTGCAACAATGAATCGTATCGACTGGGCGGGACTGGATCCGGAAGATTTTAAGATTATTACAACATATGAAGATCATGTATATTGTAAGCCAAATCCGGAATATTTCCGTCAAATTCTGGAACAGTTTGAGCTTGATCCGTCAGAGTGTCTGATGGTTGGAAATGACGTGGAGGAAGATCTTGCGATCCGTGCGCTTGGAGTTCCTGTATTTCTTATCACAGATACGATGGAGAATAAGAAAAACCTTCCGATCGACTCCGAATATCAGGGCTCGATGGAAGAGTTACTGGAATTTGTAAAAGAATTGCCGGAAGTGTAAGAGCGCGGTGAGAATGTAAAATAAGAATGAAAGATAATCGTTTAATATTGCGAAACACCTTGAGGAGGTATTAGTAAAAAATCTCTTCAAGGTGTTTTGTGTTTATAGGAAGCTGAAAACAAGCGTAAGAAAGGCGCAATAGAGAAATTTGTTTTACATGGATTTAACATAAATCATATCAGAATGTAAAGCAGCATTTGTAAAATAGAACAGAAAAATGGAAAAGAATGTTGTCAGCTTTGTATTTAAGATGACAACAAAGACTCAGAGAGGGCATTATTATATGATTAAAATTTATGTGATGGATACCAATGTTCTGATTCAGTCCCCAAATGCGCTTTTTAGTTTTGAGGATAATCTGGTCGTTCTCCCGATGGTTGTATTGGAAGAACTTGATCATTTGAAAAAAGCAGATGGCGAGACAGGAGCCAATGCAAGAAAATGTATCCGTCTGCTTGAAGAACTGCGTCAGAAGGGGAATCTTCTGGAGGGTGTATCCCTTGAGAATGGAGGAATCTGTTGGGTTGAAAAGAATTTTGTAGATGTTGAACTTCCGGTAGATTTATCTCTGGAGGTCGCAGATAACAGAATCTTAAAGGTTTGCCTTGGATTAAAGAAATCAAGAAAAGAACAGGTTGTTCTTGTGACGAAAGATATCCTGCTTCGAATTAAAGCACAGGTGTTGGATCTGTGTGCAGAAGATTTTATTTCCGAGCAGGTGATAGCTCATGACAGACAGTATACCGGAAGATGTGAAGTTTATGCACCGGATGAATTGTTTAAGGATTTTAAGAAAAAGGGAATACCGGTGGATGAAGTTTATCAATTAGATGAGAATGAGAAAGCATTTTGTCCTAATCTTTTGGAAAATCAGTTTGTGATCATTAAATCAGATCAGGCAAGAAAGAAGACACATCTTGGAAGAGTGGAGCATGGAATCCTTCGGAAACTGGAATTTAAAAAGAGTTCTCCGTATGGAATTTCTCCAAGAAATGCAGGACAGTATTTCTTACAGGAAGCTTTGATGCAGCCAGCAGAGAAAGCACCGCTTGTTATTGTCAAAGGAATGGCCGGAACAAGCAAGACATTTTATTCTCTTGCAGTAGGTCTGGAAAAATTGATGAATCATCCGACAGGCGAATACAGAAAGATTCTTGTCTGTAGACCGAATGCGCAATTTGACGAAGGAATCGGATTCCTTCCGGGAGATGAACAGGAAAAGATTTCTCCGTTGATGCGCCCGGTCCTTGATAACCTGGAGCAGTTGCTTGATTCGAATGAGGACGAGCGTTATAAAGACGAAGAGGTATTGCGGGATAAAGTGGAGGAAATTTATTCCAGAGGTTTCATTCAGGCAGAGGCACTGAATTTTATCCGTGGCCGGTCGATCGTCAAGACGTATCTGATCATTGATGAAGCGCAGAATACAACGCCGGATCAGATCAAAGGCATTATCACAAGAGCAGGAAAGGATACGAAGATCATTCTTTTAGGAGATCCGAATCAGATAGACCGTCCGTTCCTGGATGAGAGAACCAATGGTCTGAGTTATGCGGCAGAACATATGAAAGGAAGTCCATTGTGCTGGCAACTGACGATGACAGCAGAAGAATGCGAACGTTCAGAACTTGCAATGGAGGCAGTAAAAAGACTTTGAAAACAACATATAAAGAGATTCGGGAGATAGAAGAAATAAATCTGTTGATCGAACAGGGAAATGCTACTTTAAAAGAGCTTGGATATACAGAACATTCCAAAAAACATGCCGCAAAAGTATCAGATACTGCAGGCAAGATTCTGACAGAGCTCGGATATGGAAAACATAAGATTGAACTTGCAAGAATCGCAGGTTATATGCATGACATCGGAAATAGTATTAACAGGCATGATCATGCACACAGCGGTGCACTGCTGGCATATCAGATATTAAAGGATACAGAGATGTCATTGAAAGATGTTCTGGTAATTATGACAGCAATCGGTCACCATGACGAGGCAACCGGAGATGCTGTGGATCCGGTATCAGCTGCACTGATACTGGCAGATAAGACAGATGTAAGACGAAACCGTGTACAGAATCCGGTTCCGGCAACATTTGACATACATGACAGGGTAAATTATGCAGCCCTGTCAACGAAGTTGACAATTCAAAAAGAGAAGAAAGTAATTCAGATGGAACTGGAGCTAGATGATGAAATCTGCACCGTTATGGATTATTTTGAAATCTTTCTGGAGCGTATGATCATGTGCAGAAGAGCGGCAGAACGCCTTGACTGTAAATTTAAGCTAATTGCAAATGGCAACAAAATGTGTTAAAGGATGGAGAAAATTAAAATGAGTAATGTATACATGAACCGTGAATTATCCTGGTTGAAGTTCAATGAAAGAGTATTGGAGGAAGCAGAAAACCCGGAAGTACCGCTGTGCGAGCGTATGACATTTGTGTCAATCTATCAGAGTAATCTGGATGAATTCTTCCGTGTGCGTGTCGGATCACTTCAGGATCAGATGCTGATCAGTACAGAGATCAGAGAGAATAAGACAAAGATGACTTCAGCAGAACAGATCCGGGCAATCATTAAAGAAGTTAAGAAGCTGAATCAGAGAAAAGATAAGGCTTATGAGAAGCTGATGAAGAAGATTGAAGAGTACGGAATTACATTGATTAATCATGCTTCTGCAAAATCAGAGGAGAAAAAATTTCTTGAGAAGTATTTTATGAAGGAGATCATGCCTTTAAGTTCACCGACAATCGTCGGTAAGAGACAACCATTTCCTTTCTTAAAAAATGGAGAAATTTACGCAGTCGTTGTTCTTGAGACGAGAAATAAGAAGGAAAGAATCGGAATCATTCCATGCTCCAACAATATGCTGACAAGAATGGTTGAACTTCCCGGTGGAAAAGGAAGATATATGCTCATTGAAGATCTGATTCTTCATTATATTGGCAAAGTCTTTAAGGGATACAAGGTAAAGGGGAAATCTTTATTGAAGGTCGTAAGAAATGCGGATATCGATGCCGATGCGGCTTATGATGAGGATCTTGATTATCGTGAGTTTATGGAAGATCTGATGAAGCAGAGAAAGAAACTCTCTCCGGTGCGTATTGATCTTTCCAGAGAGATGGATGAAACTGTTGTAGACGCATTGTGCAGATACCTGGATGTAACTCCGGACAGAGTATTCCGTAGTGAAGCACCACTGGATGTTTCTTTCGTGTTCCAGCTTCAGGATCTTCTGCGCAGAAATACAGAGCTCTTCTATGAAAAGCGCGTGCCGCAGAAGAGTCCGGAATTCAAGGATGGACAGAGCATTTTACAGCAGATCACACAGGAAGACAAGCTGTTATCCTATCCTTATGATTCTATCAGACCTTTCCTGAAAATGCTGACAGAAGCAGCAGAGGATGACAGTGTCATTTCCATTAAGATGACATTGTACCGACTGGCAAAACAGAGTAAGGTCATCGAGGCACTTTGCGAGGCGGCAGAGAACGGAAAAGAAGTTGTTGTCTTAGTAGAGCTTCGTGCACGTTTTGATGAGGAGAATAATATCCGCTGGTCCAGAATGCTCGAAGAGGCCGGATGCCAGATTATCTACGGACTGGAGCATTATAAAGTACACTCCAAGCTGTGCCTGATCACACGCAGAGGGGAAAATGGAATCCAGTACATCACACAGATCGGAACAGGAAACTACAACGAGAAGACCGCAAGACTTTATACAGACCTCTCTCTTATGACAGCGAATGAGCAGATTGGAATGGATGCCGCAAGAGTTTTTCAGGCACTGGCTAAAGGTGAAGTAGTTGAAGATATGGAACATTTACTCGTTGCACCAAAATGCCTTCAGTCTAAAGTGATCGAGAAAATCGAGGAACAGATCAAGAAACAGAAAAATGGAGAGACTGCATACATCGGACTGAAAATGAATTCTCTGACAGATAAGCGTATCATTGATAAATTAATCGATGCGTCTAAGGCTGGCGTGAAGATTGACATGATCATCAGAGGTATCTGCTGTTTGATTCCGGGCGTAGAAGGTGAGACAGAAAATATTCATGTGATTAGTGTTGTCGGAAGATTCCTGGAACATTCCAGAATCTATATCTTCGGAAATGGAGAAGAGGCACAGTATTATATCGGATCTGCTGATTTTATGACACGAAATACAGTAAAGCGTGTAGAGGTTGCAGCGCCGGTTTATTCCGAACGATTAAAGAAATGTCTGCAGGATCTTTTTGATCTGATGTTAAGTGATAACAAAAAAGCGCGAAAGGAGGATGCAAAAGGAGCCTATTCTGTGGTAGAATGTAAGGGACAGCCAATTAACTCACAGGAACTTCTTTACCAGGAAGCCTATGCGAAAGCTGCAGTGAACAGTAGTAATCAGTTGGAGGCGGCTGTACAACAGACAGAAAATAAGGTGATAGAATGATCTATAAATTCGGGGAACGTCTGACAGAGATCAGTCAGGAAGAATGGGAGAAAGAGAAGTGTCCGGCTGTGTTCCTCACAGATTCCAATCATGCGGAGGAGACATTAGCAATAGCAGGGATTGTATATGAAGCAGAAATCCAGATTGCAAAGATCGGATTCTGTAAGATTGAGAATCAGCAGGAATGTATGGTAGGAACTTTCTGCATTCCAAAGCTTCTTGATGTATTAGGAAGCAGATACCGAATGTACATGTTTGTAAATGAAAATAATGTTGTTATCGTAGATGACGAGACATTTTCAGAGCGGCTTATTAGTAGGATCAAGAGGAAACGAATGCATCAGGGTGAGACGAAAGAGAGATTCCTCTATAATTACATAGCAGAATTCATGAGTAGGGATCTGGAGATCCTTGTGGCCTATGAGCGTAGACTTCTTCGTATGGAAGAGGATGTGTCCCAGGATCATACAGATACGATCCAGAACCGACTGATGCCGATCCGGAGGGAACTTCTGAATCTGAGAAGCTATTATGATGAGATGATGGACTTGACAAAAGAGCTTGAAGAGAACGAGAATGGATTGTTTTTGAATGATCAATTGAAATACTTCGGAACACTTACTGACCGTGCAGACCGTCTGATGAGCCGTACTTCTCATCTGTTGGAATATGCCCGTCAGGTAAAGGAGGCTTACCAGTCTCAGATTGATAATAGACAGAATAACAACATGCAGTTTTTAACAGTGATTTCTACGATTTTCTTCCCACTGACATTGATTACGGGATGGTTTGGAATGAACTTCAAAGATATGCCTGGACTTGAAAATGGATATCCGGCGGTAATGGCACTTAGTATTGTTATTATCGTGATCTGTATTTTGATCTTCAAGAAAAAGAAGATCATCTAAAAAACTGAAAAAACTGTAAAAATAACGTTGACAATCCTCGATTGAATGCTATAATGATGGTCAGAAGAAGTTAAGGATTATAAAGCAACATAGTTCTTAGCCGATAACACGATGACGAGACGAGTAGGATGTGGAATGTTACAGAGAGAGATACATTTGCTGGAAGTATCTTAGCAGGAATCATTTGAAGACTACCTCTGAGTGGCCCCAATCCGGTCCGGTGATTCCGTTATAATCATGAATGAAGTGGTTTTAAAGCAGTACATTTGCTGTGATCTTGAAAACAAAAAGGGTGGAACCGCGGATAGTAAAGTAATTGATAATCAGACTTTATCCGTCCCTTGCATGTGAGTGCAGGGGATAGATAGAGTCTTTTCTTTTTCCATAGAATCCCCGAATGAAAGCATGCATAGTTACTTGAAGAAAATAGGAGGAAGCGAAAATGATTATTACATTAAAAGATGGATCAAAAAAAGAATATTCAGAAGCAAAGTCAGTGATCGACGTTGCATTTGACATCAGTGAAGGACTTGCACGCGCAGCCTGTGCAGGAGAAGTAGATGGAGAGGTTGTAGACCTTCGTACAGTTCTTGATAAAGACTGTGAACTCAATATCCTTACAGCAAGAGATAAGAAGGGACTGGCAGTACTTCGTCACACAGCATCTCATGTAATGGCAGAAGCAGTTCAGACACTTTTCCCAGAGGCAAAGGTTGCAATCGGACCTTCTATTGATACAGGATTTTACTATGATTTCGAATGTCAGTCATTTTCAAGAGATGACCTTGACGCTATCGAAAAAGAAATGAAGAAGATTATCAAAAAAGGCGCAAAGATCGAAAGATTTACAAAATCAAGAGAGGATGCGATCGCATTTTTCAAAGAGAAAAATGAGCCATACAAGGTTGAACTGATCGAGGATCTTCCGGAAGGAGAAGAGATTTCCTTCTATTCTCAGGGAGACTGGGTTGACTTATGTGCAGGCCCGCACCTGATGAGCACAAAGGGAATCAAAGCATTCAAGCTGTTATCATCTTCAGGAGCTTACTGGAGAGGTGATGAGAACAAGCATATGCTGACACGTATTTACGGTACAGCTTATGCAACAAAGGATGAGCTGAAAGAGCATCTGACACAGTTAGAGGAAGCAAAGAAACGTGATCATAACAAACTTGGCCGTGAGATGAAGCTTTTCACAACTGTAGATGTAATCGGACAGGGACTTCCGCTGATCATGCCAAACGGTGTTATTATCATGCAGGAATTGCAGCGCTGGATTGAGGATGAAGAGGCAAAACGTGGATATATCCGTACAAAGACACCACTTATGGCAAAGAGCGATCTTTATAAGATTTCCGGACACTGGGATCACTATAAAGAAGGAATGTTCGTTTTAGGAGATGAGGAGAAAGATAAAGAAGTATTTGCTCTTCGTCCGATGACATGTCCATTCCAGTATTATGTATACAAAGCAGAGCAGCACAGCTACCGTGATCTGCCACTTCGTTATGGTGAGACATCTACACTGTTCCGTAACGAGGATTCCGGAGAGATGCATGGTCTGACACGTGTTCGTCAGTTCACAATCTCTGAGGGACATTTAGTAGTGAGACCAGATCAGATGGTAAAAGAGTTCAAAGATTGTATCGCACTTGCACAGTATTGTCTGCAGGTTCTCGGAGTAGAAGAGGATGTAACATATCACCTTTCTAAATGGGATCCAACAGATACCAAGAAATATATTGGAGCACCGGAAGTATGGGAAGAGACAGAAGGTCATATCCGTACAATGCTTCAGGAACTCAACATTCCATTCGTAGAGGATGTCGGAGAAGCAGCATTCTACGGACCGAAGGTTGATATCAATGCGAAGAACGTATATGGTAAGGAAGACACAATGATCACAATCCAGTGGGATGCGCTTCTTGCTGAGCAGTTTGATATGTACTATATCGATGAGAATGGTGACAAACAGCGTCCGTACATCATCCACCGTACATCTATGGGATGCTACGAGAGAACACTGGCATGGCTGATCGAGAAATATGCAGGAATGTTTCCAACATGGCTGTGTCCGGAGCAGGTTCGTGTGATTCCGATTTCTGATAAATACAATGATTATGCAGCGAAAGTGGAAGCACAGCTTAAAGAAGCTAATATCCGCTGTTCAGTAGATGGACGTTCCGAGAAGATGGGATACAAGATCCGTGAGGCTCGTCTGAACAGAGTTCCATATCTCTTAATTGTTGGAGCAAAGGAAGAGGAAGAGCAGAAAGTATCTGTAAGAAGCAGATATCTTGGAGATGAAGGTTCTAAGGATCTTGGAGAATTCATCGAAGCAATCAAGGATGAGATTGCAAAGAAAACAATCCGTAAGATTGAAGTAGAAGAGTAAGAATAGTTACCCGAAACAACAAAAATAAGAATCTCCCGAAGAAGTTCAAGTATGAAAATACTGATTTCTACGGGAGATTCTTTTTTAAAGTCATGTTGTAACTGTTCAGAGCCAACCTCCAAAATGCTACGCATTTCGTCGGTGTGGCGTATCCGCCAAATAAAATTTCATAAAACAGTTATGTCATATTATAATATCCGGCATAAATACCATTTTTCTCAAGCAGAGTTTCATGTGTTCCGCGCTCTGCGATACCATTTTCTGTAATAACAATAATCTCGTCTGCATTTTTGATTGTGGACAGGCGATGTGCAATCGTGATAGTTGTTCTGTTCTTGGACAGTTCTTCCAGACTGTGCTGGATCCAGCGTTCACTCTCGTTATCAAGAGCACTGGTTGCTTCATCAAGGATCAGGATCGGTGGATTCTTTAAGAAGACACGGGCAATCGAGATACGCTGTTTCTGACCACCGGAAAGTCTTGCGCCGCGCTCGCCGACGAATGTATCGTACTGATCAGGCAGTTCCATGATAAAGTCATGGATGTTCGCACATTTTGCTGCTTCGATGATTTCTTCTTCTGTCGCATCTGGCTTGCCATAGGCAATGTTGTCGCGGATGGAACCGGAGAAGAGGTAGACATCCTGCTGAACGACACCGATCTGGCTTCTAAGACTCTTCAATGTAAGAGAGCGGATATCCTGTCCGTCTACTGTGACGCGTCCGCCAGTTACGTCGTAGAAGCGAGGCAACAGGGAACAGATTGTTGTCTTTCCACCGCCGGATGGACCGACCAATGCAACTGACTTCCCAGCAGGAATCTCGATCGATACGTGAGAGAGAACAGTCGTTTCATCGTCGCTGTAATGGAAGGAGACATCTTCGTAGCAGACACGGCCTTTCACATCTTTGAGTTCTACTGCATCCGGTGCATCCTGAATCTCAGGTTCTGTCTCCATAACATCAAGGAAACGGCGGAAACCGGAAAGTCCTTTCTGCATCATTTCCATCAGCTCTACGAGAATCTGGATCGGGCTGATAAAGATTCCGATATAAAGAGCATACATCGCAAGATCAGCAGCTGACATTTCATTGTTGGCAATTAGATAGCCGCCGTATACAAGTGTGACCAGATACATCATTCCCTGGAAAAAGAGATTGGAGCTCATGAATTCGCCCATGCATCTGTAATTGTCTTTCTTGGAGACAAGGAAGGCGTGATTGCTCTTCTGGAATTTTTCCTTTTCGATCTCTTCATTTGTAAAAGACTGGACAACGCGGATCCCGGATAAAGTATCTTGAAGGCTCGCATTGACATCACCGATCTTTTTTCTGTTTTCCATAAAGGTGCGCTGCATCTTCTGATTCTGTCGGAAAGAGAAGAGGAACATCAAGATCACAAGTACGATCAGCGGAAGAGCCAGCTTCTTATTAATTAAGAAAAGGAAAATAAAGGATCCGACGATCTTAACTAATGAGATAAATAAGTTCTCCGGGCCATGGTGTGCAAACTCGGAAATGTCGAACAGGTCACTGACCAGTTTACTCATCATCTGACCGGAGTTGTTCTGACTGTAATAGGAAAAGGACAGCTCTTCATAGTGTTCGAAGAGTTCCTGACGCATATCCCGCTCCATCTTAGCGCCCATGATATGTCCCTGACAGCTGACATAATATTTGCAGAAGCTTTGGATGACATACATCATAAAGAGTCCGATCGCGATCCACGGAAGCGCCTGCAGGATAATTGCTTTATCCTGAGTAAAAAGTGTCTTGGTCGCACTTCGTAGAATCTGCGGATAAGCAAGATCCACAAGACTGATAATGGCTGCACAGAGAAGGTCAATAAAAAAGACCGTTTTGTACGGGCCATAGTAGTGGATGAATTTTTTTAGTGTATTCATAAACAAATAAATCCTCCCTATTTTTTCTTATATACATTAGTTTAGCATAAGTAAATATTCTTGACAAGAAAGTCGGGGTATGATAAAAATGTTATTACTGTTAAAAACAATGCAAAGAAGTGGAAAAAGTCAGGAGAACGATCAATGAATTTATATCTTGCCCCATTGGAGGGGATCACAGGACATATTTATAGAAATGCATTACATCAGTGCTTTGACGGATTCGATAAGTATTTTATTCCGTTTATCAGTCCGAATCAGAAAGGACATTTCAGCACAAGAGAGAAGAAGGATGTGATGCCGGAGCATAATCAGGGAATGTATGCGGTGCCGCAGATTCTTACGAATAACGTGGAAGATTTTTTGTGCACAGCTCAGAAACTTGGAGATTACGGATATAAAGAAGTGAACCTGAATCTTGGATGTCCGTCTAGAACTGTTGTGACGAAGGGAAGAGGAGCGGGATTTTTGGATGAGCCACAGAAGCTGGATCGATTTCTGGATGCGGTTTTTGAGAAATGTAATCTGGAAATCTCAATCAAAACAAGAATCGGAATGGAAGATCCGGAGGAGTTTGAGACAATCCTTCCTATCTATAATAAATATCCGCTGAAGGAGCTGATCATTCATCCGCGTGTGCAGAAGGAGTTCTATAAGAACACACCAAAGCTTGATACATATGCATGGGCAGTGGAACATAGCGAACATCCGCTTTGCTATAATGGGGATATCTGTACCGTGGAAGATATGGAGAAGTTAAAAACAAGATTTCCACAGACAGATACTGTGATGATGGGGCGCGGCGTGCTGGCCGATCCGGCACTTGGAAGAAAGCTAAAAGGCGGAAGTGCCGCAACGATAGAAGAGCTAAAGAAATTCCATGATGTTCTCTATGCGGCATATTGTGAAGAAATGTCAGGAGACCGAACGATTCTTTATAAGATGAAAGAAATGTGGTTCTATCTTCATCCCATCTTTACAGATGGAAGGAAGTATTTCAAGAAGATTAAGAAATGTGAGAAATGTGTAGTATATGAATCTGTAGTGAAGGAATTGTTTTTGAAAGAGAATATTCTGGAAAAATGATTTACGCGAGCAACAAGCCAAAGTCCGTGCTTGCACGAGACCTTGGCGACTGCCGCGATAACTTGAGAAGCTACAAATGATTTGAAAGAGGTGACAAAAAGAAATGGACGCTATTTTACAATTAGATCAGAACATTCTGCTTTTTATTCAGGAATATATCCGTCATGACTGGATGGACTGGTTCTGGAAAGGAATCACACATCTTGGAGACTTTGGAATTTTTTGGATTCTTCTTACAATCGTTCTGCTGATTCCTAAGAAGACGAGGAAGGCAGGGCTTGCATCAGCGCTTGCACTTATTATAGGAACACTGATCACAAATGTGGCGATAAAGAATGTGGTTGCCAGAATAAGACCGTATGAAGTGATACAGGAATTAGATCTTATGATTGAGAAACAGAAGGATTTTTCCTTCCCTTCCGGTCATACATGTGCATCTTTTGCATCAGCATTTGCAATCTACAAGTGCAAGGAAGTGTTTCCGAAGAAATGGAGAACTGCGGCAATGGTATTGGCTACTTTGATCGCATTATCGAGATTATATGTAGGGGTACATTATCCGACCGACGTTCTCGGCGGATTGATCGTCGGACTATTCTCGGGCTGGGCAGGATGGAAGATTGAAGAGCTGATCATGAAAAAGAGAGCAGAGAAAAAGAAATCTGCTGATAATAAGTGAAGGACAGGAATTTAAGAATCTGTCGTCAGATAGAAAAAGGATTTGATTCATCTGGGTTTTGCCAGATACGATCAAATCCTTTTTTGAGTCCACTTTAGAGTGTGACTTTTAAAATTTTGCTATTTATTTTTCTCTTTCTGATTCTCCAGTGCAGCTTCAACGAATCCCTTGAACAGTGGATGCGGTCTGTTTGGTCTGGATTTCAGCTCCGGATGCGCCTGAGTTGCGATAAACCATGGATGAGAAGGAATCTCAACCATCTCTACAATACGGCTGTCCGGTGAAAGTCCGCAAAGGGACATTCCGTTTTCTTCAAGAACTTCACGGTAGTCATTGTTTACTTCATAACGATGACGATGACGTTCTTCAATCTCTTTCTTTCCATACAGTTTATAAGCAAGGGAGTTGTCTTTAAGTACACATGGATAAGAACCAAGTCTTAAAGTACCACCAATATCTTCAATACCAATCTGATCGGACATGATGTGGATGACCGGATGAGTTGTATCCGGATTGAGTTCCATGCTGTGTGCGTCTTTGTAACCGATGACATTTCTTGCAAATTCAACGATAGACAGCTGCATACCAAGGCAGAGACCAAGGAACGGAACGTTGTGTGTACGGGCGTATTTGATCGCTGTGATCTTACCTTCTACACCACGATGGCCAAATCCACCAGGAACAAGAATACCGCTTACGTCAGAGAAGAGTTCTTCAGCATTTTCTTCTGTTACAGTTTCGGAATCGATCCATTTGATATTTACTGTTGTGTGTGTGTAAATTCCGCCGTGCTTTAACGCTTCTACAACACTGATGTATGCGTCATGAAGCTGGATATATTTTCCAACCAGTGCTACAGTCACTTCCTGTGTTGGATGACGAAGGTTTTCAACCATCTCAGTCCAGTCTGTAAGATCCGGTTCCGGGCAGTCAAGATGCAGAGACTCGCATACAACCTGTGCCAGATGTTCTTTCTCCATGGCAAGTGGTGCCTCGTAGAGATATTCTACGTCCAGGTTCTGAAGTACATGGTCAGCTGGGAGATTACAGAACAGAGAAATTTTGTTTCTCATTGCATCATCCAGTGGATATTCGGAACGGCAGACAATGATATCCGGCTGGATTCCCATTCCCTGAAGTTCTTTTACACTTGCCTGTGTCGGTTTTGTCTTCATTTCCTGGGATGCTCTTAAATAAGGAATCAGCGTAACATGGATCAGGATAACATTTTCTGCTCCGCGTTCATGCTGAAACTGACGGATGGATTCAAGGAAAGGCTGGCTTTCAATATCACCAACAGTTCCACCGACCTCAATGATAGCAATCTCAGTATCTGTTGCAGCCGGATTACGGTAGAAACGGCTCTTGATCTCATTTGTAATATGAGGGATTACCTGAACAGTTCCTCCACCGAAATCTCCGCGGCGTTCTTTCTGAAGAACGGACCAATAGATCTTTCCTGTTGTAACATTGGAATTCTTTGTCAGGCTTTCATCGATAAATCTTTCGTAATGACCAAGGTCAAGGTCAGTTTCTGCACCGTCATCTGTAACAAAAACTTCTCCGTGCTGTACTGGGTTCATTGTACCAGGGTCAATATTGATGTAAGGATCGAATTTCTGCATAGTTACAGTGTAACCACGCGCTTTCAAAAGTCGTCCCAAAGATGCAGCTGTAATTCCTTTTCCAAGACCGGATACAACTCCGCCTGTAACAAATACATATTTTACTGCCATAGTGTCTTTCCTCCTCCGTGAATAGTTGTTATCAAAAAAAATACTTTCCAAGTATACACCTATTCAGAAAAAAATTACAATACTTTTTTGATAAAAACATAGAAAAAAGATGGGATGAAGTGATTTTGACGAAGTAATGTAAAGAAGGAAGGTGAAAAAGCTTTGTAAAATGGGAGAAATGCAGAAAAAAACCTCTCAGACAGCAGGTGGTTATACCTGAAACCGCAGAGAGGTTTTTGTGATATCTTTCTGTATTGGTAAGGATTTGTCTTTAGCTTAAAATCTGACGTTCGTTCACAGCTTCACTTGTGAGCTGTACACCAAGTTTTTTAAATGTCTTGATATCAACACTTGAAAGCATTACGGAAGTATGAGCCTGGCATCCTTTCAGTTTTGGAAGCTGGGAGAGTGCAAGCTCAGCGATCGGATTGACAGCAGCACTTGCGGAAAGTGCAATCAGGATCTCGTCTGTGTGAAGACGAGGGTTCTTGCTGTTCAGGTAATCCACTTTCAATTTCTGAATCGGTTCAATTGCTTCCGGAGAGATGATATGGACATTGTGGTCGATGCCGGCAAGTTCCTTCAGTACGTTTACAAGAAGGGCAGCGCTCGCACCGAGCAGGTTGGAAGTTTTTCCGGTGATGATGCGTCCATCTTCAAGCTCCAGTGCGGCAGCAGGTCCGCCTGTCTGCTGAGCACGCTCCAGTGCTTTGACAGCAACTTTTCGGTCAGAAACGGTGATTCCTTCCATATTCATAAGAAGCTCGATCTTCTCAGCTTCTTTCTCAGAAGCATCACCTTTCAGAAGCGCATTGAGTGCTGCATAGTAGCGTCGGATGATCTCCTGGCGGGAAGCTTCACGGCAGGCTTCATCATCACAGATACAATTTCCGGCCATATTTACCCCCATGTCTGTAGGTGATTTGTATGGGCTGGAACCGTAGATCTTCTCGAAGATTGTATTTAAAACAGGGAAGATCTCTACGTCACGGTTGTAGTTTACAGTTGTTATACCATAAGCTTCAAGATGATATGGGTCGATCATATTTACATCGTTAAGGTCAGCTGTAGCAGCCTCATAAGCGAGGTTTACCGGGTGCTTCAGCGGCAGATTCCAGATAGGGAATGTCTCGAACTTCGCATATCCGGCTTCGATTCCGCGCTGGTGCTCCTGATATAACTGAGACAGGCAGACAGCCATCTTTCCACTTCCAGGTCCCGGAGCTGTTACAATAACAAGCGGATGTGAAGTCTCGATATAATCGTTCTTTCCATAACCGTTCTCACTGACAATCAGTGGAATGTTGGACGGATATCCCGGAATGTTGTAATGAATGTATACAGAGATTCCAAGGTTCTCAAGACGGTTTTTGAACAGAAGTGCACTTTCCTGTCCGGAGAACTGTGTGATTACTACACTTCCAACGAAAAGTCCCTGCTCACGGTAAGTACCGATCAGGCGGATCACGTCTGAATCATAAGTGATACCAAGATCCCCACGAATCTTATTCTTTTCAATGTCTTTTGCACTGATTGCAAAGACGATTTCAGCCTGGTCGCTGAGTTCCTTTAAGAGACGCAGCTTGCTGTCAGGTTCAAATCCCGGAAGTACACGGGAAGCATGATAGTCATCAAAAAGCTTTCCACCGAATTCAAGATAGAGTTTGCCACCGAATTTTCCGATACGCTCGCGGATATGTTCGGACTGCATTTTCAGATATTTGTCATTATCAAATCCAATTTTCATCGTTTTATCTTCCTTACTATAAATTTTGCCGAACTGTTATTACTATTATTAACAGATAAATCTGTTATAAACAGGCATTACTTTTCTAGTATACTATGAAACGGCACGTTTTTACAATATTTTCATAATCTTTTTATTGATTTATGGAAAACCACTATTTATAATGGTAGGAAGTAGTTGTTTTTTTACAAATAAGGTAAAAGATTTGCTGGAAAATAACCACTATTTAAGTTTTGGAGGAAAAAAATGGAGAATAACAATAAAAACAAAGGCCCGAACAAGAACCGACAGGGTTGGGGAATTATTTTGTTCACTACCTTGTTGGTTACTTTTGTTGTTATGGGCCTATATTCTATGATGCAGGGCGGAAGCGCTTCTGAGATCAGCTATGATAAATTTCTGAAATTAGTTGATAATGGAAAAGTAGAGTCTGTCACATTTACCAATTCAAGGATCAATATCGTTTTGACAGATGATGCCAGAAAGGAAAAGGCAGAGGGAAAACTTACAGAAGTAAAGGATAATGAGAAAGCTTCTGCAGACCAGAGTGATAGTTCAGATTCTAAGGAAAGCGAAGATCAGGAAAATGTTATGGACAGTCTGCTTGGTCAGATCAGTCAGATGCAGGGTAGCTCCAAGAGCAAGGAACCGGATTATTACACAGGAAATGTATCAGATGACACACTTGTAAAGCGTTTAGATAAGGCAGGGGTAGAGTTTAAATCCCAGATTCCGGATACGGCAAGTTCACTGATCATGGATATCTTCATCACAGTGATCCTTCCGATCGTACTTCTTGTATTCATGTTTAATTTCCTTATGAAGAAGATGTCTAAGGGCGGCGGCATGATGGGAATTGGCAAGAGCAATGCCAAGATGTATATGGAGAAGCAGACAGGTGTGACATTCTTAGATGTTGCAGGTGAAGATGAAGCGAAGGAGTCCTTGCAGGAAGTTGTTGATTTCCTGCATAATCCTGGAAAATATACAGGTATCGGAGCGAAGCTTCCGAAGGGAGCACTTCTTGTAGGACCTCCGGGAACAGGTAAGACACTTCTTGCGAAAGCAGTTGCAGGAGAGGCGAAGGTTCCGTTCTTCTCCTTGTCAGGATCTGCATTCGTAGAGATGTATGTCGGTGTAGGTGCTTCCCGTGTGCGTGACCTGTTCAAACAGGCACAGCAGATGGCTCCATGTATCGTATTTATCGATGAGATCGATGCAATCGGTAAGAGCCGTGACAGCGCACTTGGCGGTGGCGGTAATGACGAGCGTGAGCAGACATTAAACCAGCTTCTTGCAGAGATGGATGGATTCGATACGAATAAGGGACTACTTGTTCTTGCAGCAACAAACCGTCCGGAGGTACTTGATCCGGCGCTGTTGAGACCGGGACGTTTCGATCGCCGTATCATAGTAGATAAGCCGGATCTGAAAGGTCGTGTCGAGATTCTTAAGGTTCATGCGAAGGATGTTAAGATGGATGAGACAGTCAATCTGGAAGAGATCGCGCTTGCAACTTCAGGAGCAGTTGGATCAGATCTTGCCAATATGATCAATGAGGCTGCAATCACTGCAGTTAAGCATGGCAGACAGGTTGTCAGTCAAAAAGACCTCTTTGAGGCAGTGGAAGTTGTACTTGTAGGTAAAGAGAAGAAAGACCGTATCATGAGTGCAGAAGAGCGAAGAATCGTATCTTACCATGAGGTTGGACATGCGCTTGTTACAGCACTTCAGAAGAATACAGAACCGGTACAGAAGATCACAATCGTTCCTAGAACAATGGGAGCACTCGGTTATGTAATGCAGACACCGGAGGAAGAGAAGTTCTTAAATACGAAGAAAGAACTTGAAGCAATGATCGTTGTTGCACTCGGTGGACGTGCAGCAGAAGAGATTGTATTTGACACTGTTACGACAGGTGCATCGAACGATATCGAGCAGGCAACGAAGATCGCCAGAGCAATGATCACACAGTATGGTATGTCAGAGCGCTTTGGTCTGATGGGACTTGAATCTGTTCAGAGCCGTTACTTGGACGGTCGTGCAGTTCGTAACTGTGGAGAAGCGACAGCAGCTGAGATCGATGAAGAGATCATGAAGATGCTCAAAGCTTCCTATGAAGAAGCAAAACGCCTCTTAAGTGCGAACAGAGATGCTCTTGATAAGATTGCAGCCTTCCTGATCGAGAAAGAGACGATCACAGGTAAGGAATTCATGAAGATCTTCCGTGAAGTGAAGGGAATCCCTGAACCGGAAGAAGCAGATGGAGAAAAGAAAGAAGAGCAGGAGTCCGGAAGAATCCTGATGAAGCCGACAGAGGCACAAGCAGCAGAGCTAGAAACAGTGAAAGAACCGGAAACAGAAAAAGAGCCGGAAACACAGGCAACAGAAATACAGTCACAAGAAACGGTGGCAGAAGAAAAGTCAGAGTAAGAGCTGATGATCAATATTAAGAGTTTCGCAGATGGAGAGGAAAAGTCATTTGCGAAACTCTTTTTCTTTGATGAAAACATGTTATAATGAAATGAGGCAAAATGTGCCAGGGTATATCAGATGTGAGATGACTCCCATCTGATATAGCCTCCGGCAGGATTGCAGAGATGCGCAGAAGAAGTATGTCATGCATTGCATGACGCGCATCTCGCAGCAAGAATGCAGAGGCATTCTTGAATGCAAGGCACAGAAGATGCAAAACATCAATCAAGACAGTAGCAAAAAAAACAGGAGACATTGGGATGACAAAAGCAGTATTTTTTGATATAGATGACACCATTTATGATTATATTGGAGCACATAATAATACGATGCCGGTGATGAAAGAATGGGCATATGAGAATTTAGGCATAGCAAAAGAAGACTTGGAGAAATATGTTGCCGAAGCGAGAGTGAAGGCAGATGACAGAGCCGGAAAAGATTATGCGGTGAACCATAATCGCCTGGTGAGATTTCAGTGTATGTTGGAGACACTTGGAAAGCCAGTTTTCCCATATGCATATGAGATGTATAATCTGTACTGGAATACATTGATCGATCAGATTATTCCATCTCCTGGAATTGAAGAGTTGATGAAAGAATTGAAACAGCGAGGCATTTATATCGGTATAGGATCCAATATGACTTCAGACGTCCAGTATCGGAAGATATTAAAGCTTGGATTAGGTAAGTATATTGATGGAATTGTGACAAGTGAAGAGGCTGGCGAGGAAAAACCGCATCGAAAACTTTTTGATCTCTGTGTTGAAAAAGCAGGAGTGATGGTGGAAGAAAGTATCTTTATCGGAGACAGCATCGCACATGATGTGACAGGAGCACAGAATATAGGAATGCCGGTGATCTTGTATCGGCCGAAGGAAAATGTGAATGAGATCGAGTGTCTTCAGACAGAGAAGGGAAAATGTCCTGTCATTGCACATTTTTCACAGTTTTTTGAAGCAGAGAAGATGTTATAAGAAATGAAAAAGATGTAAAAGAAACTTTAATAGGAATAAAAAGGAGACATAAGAAAAAACATGAAACTGGTCGAAAAAGTTCCAAAGGATCTATATAAAATATTTGGAAGTAAATATATGGAATTCTATATGCAGTTTCTGGTAGCGCTTTATGAGGAGAGCAGTCAGTCTTATTCTCTTCTCGGGCTTACGGAACGAGAGTGTCAGATGATCATGAATGAACGACTGGCGAAGATGGCACTGGACTGGAGTGAGGCAAGAGTCGATGAGGAAGGAGAACTGATCACCAGAGCCAACATGGCATCAGTCAGTCTGAAGCATTTTGAAGACTGGGGATGGCTTAGAAGGGATTATGATGAAACGTTGAATAGTTATGTCGTTTCATTTCCGGAATACAGTCAGCTGTTTGTAGAATTATTTCAGAAATTATACAGTGAAAATGACGGTAAGGAACGAGAGAGTGTGCTTACAGTATACAGTCATCTCTATACCTACAGTTTAGACAAAGAGAAGAATAATGAGATTTTAAAAAGTGCGCTTCATACATCAAGAGCACTTCTGCAGATGCTCGCGAACATGCAGGAAGGAATGCGTGGATATTTCGATGAACTGTCAAAGCAGAGAAGTTTCCGAGGAATCCAGGAAGTACTTGTGAAAGAGATCAATAACAGTGATAGCAAAAAATATGCGATATTGACTACAACAGACAGCTTTTATCGATACAAAGAAGCTGTAAAAGAGTTGATCGAAGAAAATCTGGAAAAGACAGAAGCAAGAAAATACTCATTTGAAACAGAACTCTTAAGCGAAGAGGAAAATACGAGGAAATCTTATCGTCTGCGAAGAATGATTGAGATCTGTGAAGAGGCGACAGATATGCTCTATAAGATTTCGAGAGAGTTTGATGCGATTGAGCGCAGATATAATAAGCTGATTGAACAAAAGACAGTATTTGCAAGCCGTGCCGCAGCAAGAATCCGGTACATTATGATGGAAGGTGTAATGGAAGAAGATCAGACAGTCGCACTGATTAATCTGATTAATGAAAGTGGCAAGTCGAAAGAGATTCTGGATAAGTTGTCTTCAAAACTTAGGTTTTCGGAGCCATATAAGATTATGACAGAGAAGAGTCTGTATCAAAGACGTGAAAATCAGAAGGAAAAGTTCACTCCACAGGCGGTAACACCTGAGAAATCACAGGAAGAGAATATGACAGAATTTGTCCTGGAACCACTGTATACGCAGAAAGAGATCAGAGATTTCCGAAAGAAAAATGAACAGAATGGAAAATTCACAGTGACAAAAGATACTGTAAAATCAATAGAAGATTTGGAGAAGTTATTTATGGTATGGCAGCATGCAACAGAATCTGCGGACAGTAAGGCACAGATTAAAGTGGCGCAGGAGATGGAGAATGAGGCTGGTTTCCGATTTTCAAAACTTACGATAGAGGGAGTAGAATCAGATGGTTAATTATATGGAAGAATTGTCAGTGACAGAAGCTGATAACCTGAAGAAAACAATTGCTGCATTATTCAGACAGACATGTATTTTACAGATGAAATATGATCCTGTAACACTTGTCCCAAGAGACAATCTACATTATGAGATCTGTACAAGACACAGAAAGTTTATTGAAGACTATCTGTCTGTTTTAAGCTGTGAATTAGTGCATGACCCACAGGAACACATTTACCGTTTACATGGAGATGGAATCGCGATAGAAAAGATAAATGCCACCGTTACAAAAGTAATCTTACTGGTTAAATTAATTTACAGAGATAAGATTTTAGGAGAAGGATTGAAAGCTACAGTGACGAATCTGGCGGAGATTCGTGAATATGGAAAGAATACGAATCTGATTAATTATAAGCTTACGATGGGTGAGTGGAAAGAAGCTTTATATGTGATGAGCAAGCATCAGATCATTGAAGTGCCGGGAGCAATCCAGAATGTTGAGGATGAGACTCCGATTTATATCTACAGCACGATCAATCTATATTGTGGAAGTATGGATATTACTGCGTTGATCAAAGAATATCAGGAAGAGCAGTACACAGAGGAAGAGATTACAGAAGAAGTTTCTGAACAGGAAATCCAGGAAGAAGCAGAGGGAGGTGTGGAAGATGAAAGAGAAACAGTCGAAGAAAATATTTACTAGAATGTTAATGAATAACTGGGGCGGTATCAGTCACAAAGTGATGGAGTTCCATGAGTATGTGAATCTTTTCAGTGGGAAAAGTGGATCTGGTAAGTCTACTGTTATGGATGCGATCCAGGTTGTTTTATATGGAAGTATATCTTCCACATTCTTGAATAAAGCGGCAGATGACGCGAAGAACAGGCGTAGTGTTCTAAGTTATCTTAGAGGAGCGCAGAAAGACGGTTCCTTTAACCGAGAAGACCAGGACTTCTGTTCTCAAATCGTCTTGGAGATTAAGGATACAGGAAAGAATACACATACTTGTATTGGTGTTTCATTTGAGGTTGGAAAGGCAGATACAGACATCAGGAAATATTGTTTCTTCAGTCATTCCGGAAAGATTCCGGAGGATGAATATTTGACAGAAGAAGGTGTCCCGTATACAATCGCGAAACTTAAAAAATTGGTAGAAGCAAGGATAGAATCGGCTGACAACAGAGGTCGCGGAGATGTGAACCGTGTATATCCATCGAAAGAAGCGTATTTGAAAACGGTTTATGATGCAATCTTTGGTTATGTAGAGCCGGGCCGTATGATGACAATGGAGAAAAGCGCGATTGCACTTCGTATGACGAACGGAACGGGACAGTTTATCAAAGATTATATGTTCCCAAAGAGCAAGGAAGACACAGTTGCAACAATCAGTGATCAGCTTGGCGCTTACCGTGAGATCAAGGAACGCGTAGAAGACCTGGAACAGAGAATTAAAATGCTTGACGAGATCAGTCAGCATAATCTAGCCTTGCAGAAAGCAAGAGCTGATAAGATCTATGTGGAACAGATCTTAAAATATATTGAAATAGAAAATTGTAAGGCACATTTGCAATCGAAAGAGGATGATCTGCAGGATATTCTCAAGAAGATTGAGGAAAAAGAAGAAAAGAGAAAATCTTATTTGGCAGAGAAAGATGCTTATACGAAAGAACAGGTAGAAGTCGAGGCAGAACTCAAAGCCAGCGATTATGGACAGAAAGAGAAGGAGCTAAAGGAGATTGAAAATACGATTCAGCTCCTGGCAACAAATTCAGAACAATGGAGAGATATCGTAAAAGGTCTTTCAGCCTGGGAGGAAGACGATGAAGTCAGTGCTTATGTGAGCAATCAGGCGCTGCATAGAATTGATGATATCCGAGATGGTGTTGTGAGTGAAGATTCGATTGAAAAGCTAAAGCAATATTTAAGTGATGCGCTTGACAATATTAATACAGAATTAGGCGATGTTCGCGAAAGAATTCGTGAGAATCAGAAAGAACTTCAAGAGAAGCGGGAGATGGTAGAAGACCTCAAAAATGACAGAAAACCATATCGTGCGGAATTGAAGCGTGCAAGACAGGAATTGCAGAATATACTTAGTACTCAGTATGGAAGAACGATCCATGTAAATATCTTTGCGGACTTGTTTGATATTACGGATGAAGAGTGGAAAAATGCAATCGAAGGACGTATGGGACGTGTGAAACACAGTCTGGTGACAGCACCTGAATATACGTTAGATGCTGCGAAAGCATTTCGCAAAATGAAGCAGATGAAGGGGATCGAGGATGTCGAACTCATGGATACTGCGGCAATCGTGAGAGACAAGCCGAAGGCAGATGAGAATACACTGTACGAGTGTGTGCGCGCAGAGGAAGCTTATGTAGATACTTGTCTGAAGCGATACTTAGGCCGCATTAAGAAATGTGAGACGGTGGAAGAACTTCATGAGACGAGAGATGGTGTCACAAAGGACTGTTATTCCTACAGCAATTACATTTTCAGACATTTAAGAAAGAATGATTATGAGAAATATGCCTGTATCGGAACGAAAGTGTCAAAGGCGAAACTTCTTGAGTTGGAAGAAGAAGCAGCGAAGCTGAAACAGGAAGTGGAAGAGGACTGCCGTGTTGAGATGGCACTGCGTGCAGCACAGAAATTCGAGTGTCTGAACCAGAGCACAGAACAGATCTTACATCTTTCAAAAGCAGCGGAACAGCTTCAGGATTATTACGAGAAACAGGAAAAATTACGTCTGGAAGTAGAAGAATTGAAACGAGGCGACCGGACAGTCGAACTGAAGAAGAAAAAGCAGGAATTACTGGAGTTGCTTAAGAAAAATGCAGAGATTCTTGATAGCATTCAAAGTGAAGTAGTACAGTATGCGAAGACACAGGGACAAATCGAGAGCAATATCAAATCATTTTCAGAAAAGATAAACTTCCTGACAGAGGGATTTGTTGTCAACGAACAGCTTCAGAGTGAAGTAACAGATGCGTTAAAAGTACAGAGTGAAGCAGCTTATAAGAGAGATAAGACAAAAGAAAAAGATGCTTTGGAATCATTGGAAGAGACGGAGAGAGAAGAATTGCAAAGAAGCAGAAATAAGTTCAATAATGCTTATCCGGCCTATGGTTTTACAGGAATAGAACATGAAAATGATGTGTATGACAAAGTGCTGAATCAGTGTAGGAAAGATTTTGAACCGAAGTATAAGGAAGAATTCGATAAGCAGTATAATCTGGTTTACTATACATTGCGTGAAAATGTGATTGCTTCCATTCATGGTGAAATCAAGGCAGCTTACAGACATAAAAAAGAGATCAACCGTCTGCTTGCGAAGATCAAGTTTTCAGATAGTATTTACCAGATTGATATCATACCGGCTCAGAATGAAAACGGACAGTTCTATGAGATGCTTACAGCACCTGAACTAGACAGTAAAGTGTTCGATGACTACGGATTTGAAGGTCAGTTAAGTCTTGGTGAGGATGAGTTCTATCAGAAGTATGAAGAAGATATCAAGCGTCTGACTGAGAAGTTCATGCCTCCTAAGGAGGAAGATGCAAGATCCTTAAGCCAGTATCGTCAGCAGATGGAACAGTATGTGGATTATCGTAATTATCTGACTTTCAGTATGTATGAAAAGGTGGAAGATGAGAATGGAAATATCCGCAAAAATGCAGTCGATGATATGGCAGGCCGTGACTCCGGAGGAGAGGGACAGAACCCGAAATATGTCGCACTGCTTGCAGGTTTTGCGATGCTCTATATGCAGCAGACAAACCGTGATTCTAAGATCCGTCTGGTGCTTCTTGATGAAGCATTTTCCAAGATGGATAAGGAGCGAAGCGAAGTGTGTCTTCATTATGCGAGAGAGCTGGAGCTTCAGCTGATCGTATGTGTACCGGATGAACGTCTGCAGTCGTTGATTCGAAATGTGGACTGTGTCTATGGATTCAGAAGACATCAGAATCAGGTATCCATGATGCATATTGATAAAGGTGATTACCTCGATATGGTTGAGGGAAATGAATAAGGAAAGAGTATGGAATTGAATAAAAAGAATCTGCCGTTGGCAAAATGGCTGATCGATAAGACGAATACAAAGGACTATCGCATAGGAAATCTCTCAGGAATGAAACATCCAAAGGTGGATGGGAATCTTTTGAAAACAGTAGGTGGCAGAGAGGAACTGGTCAGACAGGCAAAAGTTTTGGAACGAATTCCAGCATTAGGCGGAAAAGAATATCTGCATTTTGACTGGAGAGAAATGAATACAGATATTACGAGGATTGATTATCGGGTAGAAGTGATTCCAAGATTGTGTGAGCTGATTGGAATCATGGATTCAAGAGAGCGTCAGTTACAGGCAATTTCAAGAATATGCAAAATGCAGGTGGATGTATCCGAAAGCTGTCTAAGCGCTTATTGTGATCATGTGTTAGAACAGCTGAATAAAGGAAATACGAAAGAGTTATCCAAAGCGGAGGATGAAGAATTTCTTAAATGCCTGAAAGCTTTAGCTGATCTGAAAGAACCGGAATGGAAGCGTGTGTTCAGCTCTAAAGTATTTGAAAAGAAAAATGATATCACACCATCTAAAGTTTTCGAACGCATTTATCAAGGTGCAGTTATTGAAGCTTTGAAATACTCTCCGCAATATGACGAGGGCATGTCAGATGATGAGATACTGGCAGCACATGGAATATTGAGTTATTCTCAGACATTAGAATGGAAAGGTGCTGTGGAGTATTGCCTGACAGATCGAAATGGCACAGCGAGTGAGGAGAAAATTGATACTTCTTCGAATCATTATGGAACAGTACTTAATGCACAGACATTAGAGCATGCCATTCCAACTTTACAAAAAGGTGTTGAAAAAATCATTGTGATTGAGAATAAAGCGAATTACGAAAGTATGGAATACGATCCAAAAGTTTTATATATCTTTTGTCATGGTTACTTTTCGCCAAAAGAAATTCGCTTTTTACAAATGTTAATGAAGACAGCACCGAATGAAATCCAATGCTATCATTGGGGAGATATGGATTACGGCGGAATACAGATCTTTTTATACAATGAGAAAAATATTTTCCCAAATCTGATTCCATGGAGGATGGACGCTCCCTCTTATAAGGCAGCGTTGGAAAATGGAAAAGGAATTAAGCTAAGCAGCGGAAAGCAGAAAAAGTTAGAGGCATTAAATGCCGGTAAATTGGAAACGCTGAAACAGTGCATATTGGAAAATAAGATGGAGATCGAGCAGGAAATGTTAATATAAAAACGTCTCGATTTCATCTACAGTCATCATATTATACACACTCTTATGAAAAGCGGCAGCAACTTCGAATTCCCCATAACTACTTTCTTCAAAATCATAACTATCACGATGAAATTGACTCAGTTGGAATACTTTTGTGTGGCAGCAAGATATCATAATATTACAAAAACAGCGAAAGAGTTATTTGTAACTCAGCCATCGGTGTCAAATGCAATTAAATCGTTGGAAGAAGAATTTGGAGTCAATTTATTCTATAGACACAATAATAAATTGACATTAACACCAGAAGGAGAAAAATTTTATAAAAGTGCAGAAGAGTTGCTTGCCCATGCAGATGCGGTTACTTCTGAATTTTATGAATTAAGAAAACAAGTGACTCCTATCAGAATCGGAATTCCGCCGATGCTTGGAACAATTTATTTGCCTGATATGTATCTTTCATTGCGAGAAGAATTTCCGGAAGTGGATTTCCGATTATATGAGTATGGTTCAATCAAAGCATGCGAGCTTGTGCTGGATGAGAAATTGGATCTGGCGATTGTGAATGCAGAGCAGACAGCAATTGATAAATGTAATCTGCATGTAATTGATACAGAGGATTTGTTATTTTGTGTTTCAAAAGATCATCCTCTTGCAAATCAAAGTACGATGCTTCTAACAATGTTGGCAGAAGAACCATTGATTTTGTTTAATACAGATTCTGTTCAGGTTATGACACTGACTAGACAATTTAAAGCAGCCGGTGTAAATCCACATGTCATTTTAAATACCAGTCAAGTGACAACATTAATTAATATGATTAAGTCAGAAAGAATAGGTTCATTTTTATATCGCTCAATGCTGGAAGACCATCCGGATCTTGTTGGAATCCAGGTATTTCCATCGATTGAACAGAGAATAGGAGTAATCTGGAGAAAAGGGAAATATCAAAATGCAATGACGGAGAAGGTCATTAATTATTTAAAGAAATATTAAGCACAGGATAAATTACCCTGCGCTTAAATCCTGTATTTATTCTATTCAGCAACTTCCTCATCTGCTTCCTCAGCAGCATCGGCAGCAGATACGTGAACCTCTGTAATTGTAACTACAGTAGCTTCAGCATCAGTCATCAGATCGACGTCTTTGTCCTGAGCAATTGGCAGGTCGCATACACGAATCGTATCGCCGACCTTTAACTCTCCGACATCAACTTCAACTTTTTCTACCAGTGCAGCAGGAAGTGCCTTGAATGAAATCTCATGTAGCATCTGCTGTGGAACACCGGCGGCAAGTTTCTCAAGATTAATCAGATGTACTTCAGCAGTAGAGTGAACTTTTTCGTTACTTACTAATGCTTGAAAATCAATTTCGTCGACATAACCTTTCAATGGGTTATAATCGACCTCTTTGATAAGTGCATCATAAGTCTGTCCGTTGACTTCCAACATCACCTGACCACCTTTTCCTTCGTCTTTTAGAAGCTGGTCAACAGCACGTTTGTCCATCTGTAAAGGAATAGACTCTGTTATTTCGCGACCGAACAGATTACCGGTTACAAATCCTTCGCGTCTAAGTTTTTTGGCTTTTGTTGTCATGTTTCTTTTTTCAGCTTTTAAAGTATTCATTTATCTTTTCCTCCAAATACTGAAACACGCTTAGCAGCCTTCAACTTTTTTCTATAAGTAGGTTTTGTTAAGTTCTATTTCCTTGTTACAGATTATAGCACCGCGTGTCAAGAGAAAAACATGGAAAACTGTGAAAAAAATGTGAAAGATATTTTAAAACTTAATGACGGAAAATTGTAAGTTATTTTAATTCAGATAAAAATTTTTCTACCTCAATCGGAATTCGCTCATCTCTCCAGGCAAGGAGAATTTCTGTTGAGAGGTTCGTATCCTTAATAGAATAAGCATAAAGACAGGGGTTGAGTTCTCTCATGGAAGAAGGGAGGATGGCAACCCCTAAACCATGTTCGGCCAAAGTTATGGCGGTTCTGGCATCTTCACATTCGCAGTATATGTCACAAGTTAATCCATTATCTTCAAAAGCAGATATAATATATTTGCGATAGCGATGAGAAAGTATCAAGGATTTTTGTGAGAGTTCTTTTAATGAAATATTTGTATATTCAATATCAAAAAAGCCAGGGATTGCCATTGCTACTAAATTCTCCTGTAATAAAACGCAGGTGTTGCATTCATTTAATACAATCGGTGTTCTAAGTGTTGTAATATCTACCAGACCATTTTCTAATTCATTTTTTAAAGCAAATGTAGAACCTTCATGTATATCAAAGTGAATATCAGAATATTTTGAAGCAAATCGAACTAAGTAATCAGACATAATGGAAACACTGGAAGGTGTCAGACCAATATGGAGAGTAGCAGACTGGCTTGCCTTAATTACTTCACGTTTGGTGATATCCGTCATAGTAAGCAGACTGGTGGCTCTTGCATAGAGCACTTTACCGGCTTCGGTTAGAGTAATTCTTTTTGTACCTCTGATAAAAAGCTGTACTTGTAATTCTTCTTCCAGCATTTTCATCTGGTAGCTTAATGGTGGTTGTGTCATGTGCAGAGCTCTGGCGGCAGCACTGACATTTCCCTCGTCTACAATTGTACGAAAGTATTCTAATTGTTTAATCTCCATATAATTTTCTCCTATTGAAAAAGATATATAAATATTATTGTATTATTATATAAAAACAATATTTTTTATATATTTTAATTCGTGTTATACTTGGAGTCAAGGAAAGAAAGCAAAAAAGGAATGAGAGTATGAAACGAATTGATTTTGAACACGGAACAATTACAGGAAATATTTTAGGCGCGGCATTACCGATGCTGGTGGCACAGATATTGAGTCTTTTGTATAATATCGTGGATCGAATTTACATTGCCAGAATTCCGGAAGTCGGAACAACAGCACTTGGAGCTGTGGGCTTATGTTTTCCAATTATTGTGATTATCACAGCATTCAGTAACTTGTTCGGAAGTGGCGGCGCCCCTTTATTTTCCATTAATAGAGGAAAAGGAAATACAAAAAAAGCTGAAACAATTATGAATACATCATTTTCAATGATGTGCATTTGTGGAGTGGTATTGACGGTAATCGGCATGATGTTTGCAAGTCCGATACTGGTATTATTTGGTGCATCAGAGGAAGGGTTATCTTATGCGTATCCATATATGATGATTTATCTGATAGGAACAGTACCATCCATGATTGCAACAGGAATGAATCCTTTTATTAATGCACAAGGTTATGCTACATCAGGCATGCTGTCTGTAACAATCGGAGCAGTTGCCAATTTAATTTTAGATCCATTATTTATATTTGGATTGCATTTAGGAATAAAAGGAGCTGCAATTGCAACGATTATTTCACAGACTTTATCAGCAGCATATGTATTTTATTTTTTAAGAAAGAAATCGGAGATAAAAGTTCGAATGCTCTCCAAGGCAGAATGGAAAGTATGTGGAGCAGATGCAAAAAATATCGTGAGTCTTGGTAGTGCAGGATTTATTATGCAGCTGACAAATAGTGTAGTAACAATATGTTGCAACAGTGTGCTGTCAGGTATCGGAGGCGATGTTTATATATCAGTGATGACAATTGTATCAAGCATCCGGCAGATAGTAGAGACACCGATTTATGCTATGAATGAAGGAACCTCTCCAATTTTAAGCTACAATTATGGAGCACAGCGTCCAAAACGTGTTAGAAAAGCAATTAGAGTAATGACTTGCATGATTCTTATTTATATGGCAATCATGTGGAGTGTGATTATTTTTGCACCGGAATTTTTAATCGGAATTTTCAGTTCAGATAAAGAATTACTGGTAGATGCAGTAGGAGCATTGAAGCTGTATTTTGCAGCATTTATATTTATGGATCTGCAATATATTGGACAGACGGTATTTAAATCATTAAATAAAAAGAAACAGGCAATCTTCTTTTCATTACTTAGAAAAGTATTTATAGTTGTGCCATTAACATATTTGTTTCCATATACATTTCACATGGGAACAAGAGGTGTGTTTTTAGCAGAACCGATATCAAATGTAATTGGAGGAAGTTTGTGTTTTATTACAATGCTGGCAATTGTAATGCCAGAGTTGAAAAGAATGAAGGAGGAGAAGCATGAGTGAGTTAGATGTGATTCAAGGTTTTTTTAAGAAGGAGCAGAAAGATAAAATTGACAAATATCGTATTTTAAATGAAACGGTTGTAAAGGGACAAATCCTTTTTACAGGATCATCATTGATGGAACAATTTCCGATAAATGAATTGTTAATGACTGAGAAAATGGATTATATTATTTACAACCGCGGAGTTGGCGGGTTCACAACAGATGATATGTTAGAAAATATGGATGTTCAGGTGTTTGGTACAGAGCCGTCTAAGATTTTTATTAATATTGGAACAAATGATATTAGTGATCCGTCGATTTCTTTTGAGGAAGCACTTACACATACCATAATAAATTATGAGAAGATTCTGGTGCAAATTAAAGAAAAATTGCCGGAAACACAGGTGTATATGATGGCATATTATCCTGTTAAAGAGGATGATCCGTTGCCAGAGGGGGAATTGGGCAGAACGATGTTTAAAAATCGGAATAATACAAATATACCGATAGCTAATGAAGAAGTTAAAAAACTGGCCGATAAATTTGGCTATACATATATTGATGTGAATACTGGATTGACAGATGTAAATGGAAATTTAAAAGAGGAGTATACGATAGAAGGTGTACATATGTATGCAAATGCGTATAGGTGTGTTTTAGAGAATCTTAAGCAGTATCTGTAAGTTGGAGAGCCGGTTGGGGACGGAGTTTAGTGGCTTTTAAATTACAATTCCAATCACATGTACGATCCATGCGGCAACCCAGGCAATCACACACTGCCAGATTACAACGCCGATAGCCCATCTGCTGCATCATATTGCATACCTTATGTGAAACAGCTCCCATTGCTACGAGTTTTGGTTTAGAGTCACACTTCTTGAGGTAGTACTCACGAAGAACTGGATTTTTAGCTTCTCCATTATGGGAGATACTGATGCTTTGTAGAGTTAACGTGTGAATCACACGTCTGGCGATGGCGGAACCACGCTTAGACATTTGAACCTTGGTGCCTTCAAATTTACCGGATTGCTTTACGGCTGGATCAAGACCGAAATAAGCGAAAAGTTGTTTTGGCTTTGAAAATGCTGAAAAGTCACCGATCTCACCCATGATGGATACAGCAGACAAGAAGCCAGCACCTTTAAATGTTTCAATCAAATGAATCTGCTTGACAAAGTCGGCATCTTCATTAGCATCAACAAGCTCATGGAGCGATTCAAGAATGTTGTTGATTTCTTCATCATATTTACGTATGAAGCTGATATAAAGGCGAATACGCTTGATGTTGCTGTCTATGATGTAACCAAACTGATTTGCATCAGTTGCCGCCTGAATTATGGCATTATACTTATTTTGAGCATATGTAAGTCCAAAGTGAGCTGTTGATTTGATGATATCAATAATCTCTTGCTTGTCTGTTTTAAGAAAAGCTGATGGAGAGGTATAAGTCTCCAATAATGTAAGAGAAGTCTTAGTGATGATAGGATTAATAACCGAGCAGTTAAAACCCTTATCATGAAGATAGCAGAAGAGTGGGTAATGATAAATTCCCGTGGATTCGAGGAAAATGCGACTTTCCAAAGAATACAACTCTTCTGCTTCTTTTATTTTAGAAACAGCGGTTGTAAGGGAATCAATACTGATATGTAGGATTTTGTAAGGTTTTCCTACGAATTGTTGGTTTGGAATCCTTGTTTGAAATGATGTATGGGGTGGAAAAAGAGAAGATTCCAGTGAAGAAGAACTGGGAGATCGGAACCTGTCGTTCGATTGATTATCCGAAGTTCTCCAATTTCCAGCCAATCACAAAATTTGAGGATTATGGAAAGAAAGAGAAGAAATTCTCGGGGTTCATTGCCTACAGAAATCAGATGGAGCTGTCAAAAGACCAGGACAGAAGATATATTTTATTCATCCCGGAAGCTGGAGAGGATGTAGAGTTCTTTGTAAATGGAACAAGTCAGGGAATCCAGATCCTGACACCGTTTTTATATGATATTACGGAGGCAGTACAGGATGGAGAGAATGACATCCGAATTGAAGTGGCAACTACGCTGGAACGGGAACGTGGAGCGAATAAGGAAAACAGGCACCGATTAGGATTTATAGTACGGTGAAAATATATCAGATTTAATATGGATTAAAATCTTATTCATTCCGATACTGTGTTGGTGTCAATCCAGTCATTTTTTTGAATACAGCGGAAAAATGGCTCGGATTGGCAAAACACAGTTCATCACTGATCTCCTGCATATCGATCGAAGGATTTTTGAGCATTAATTTTGCATACGCAATCCGTTTTTCCATGATGTATTCAGAGATAGAAACACCGGTTTCCTTTTTAAAGCAGGTGGAGAGGTAATATTTTGTATATCCGAGTGTATTGGCAAGTTCTTCCAGGTTGATCTTCTCTCTATAATGTGTGTCCAAATAAGTGATACATTCACGAATCATTGGATTTTTAATCGCAGAGAGTGTGGCTTCATGTACCTGATTGGTGATATCAAAATACATCGTCTCGATCAGCTGTATGACTTCTGTAATGTTGCTTGCAGCTTCAATTGACTGGATATAGTAATCGCTGCAGGTGTAAGCTTTCTCAAATGAAATTCCCCCCTGAATGGCAGCACGTGTGAAGATCGTGACAAGACCGATTCCCTCATCTTTCTTCTGGCGCAGAGGATCTCCCGGACACATGGTACCGACCTGTGCGGAAGAGATCTGGTTTGAAAAATCAGAAAAAGGAATTCCATCCTGTACACTTTGGGAAAGGAGTGTTTCATAGTAGTAAGGGGAATGTTCGGAAGCAGTGAAATCCTCTTCCTTCTCTTTGCTCTGTGACATTGGATTTTCCTGTAATTTAATATCATTCACTGTAATTAGTGCATCATTCAGTGTATAGTAGAGCTGACAGACATAGTGACTCAGAAAAGCGGTTGGAAGAACCGGAATCTGGTCAATCAGGCTGAGCAGCTCTGTTTTTGATTTTACGGACATATTTTGGATGTCCATTTTTTCTTTTATATAACTGTCAGAAGTGTAGGAACTGAAGACAGGTCCAAGCAGATGAATATTGACGAGTTTTTTCTGTTCCGTATAGGCAGGAACGGCCGCCCATAGAAAGAAAAAGTCATCGAATAAGAAGACTGGTTCCATGGAGGACTGAAAGTGCTGCTTCATATATGTATTGCAGGAACTTAAAGAAAAAATATTCTTTAAAGGAGCGGAATCCGGATGATTGCTGTAGGAAAAATCGTATTCCGGTGTCAGGTGCCAGGAATAGAGTGATGCAGTATTTAAAAATAAGTCTTCCATATAGTTCAGATATGCGTAATTGCTCAAATGTAGTCCCTCCCAATTCTTTCATGTTATTAACTTTCAAATTTCTCTCCACTATTATATATTAAAAAATGCGAATTTCTATCATAAATTAATGAAAATAAAAATAGAACATGAAAATATAATAGAAAACAAGAAATTATAACAGAAATAAGACTTGAAGTTTGCTAACATGGACTCATCAGAAAAAGGAATGGAGGAAAAGCAATGGAACGTGACTTGAAGAAGTTGGTAGCGTCCATGACACTGGAAGAAAAAGCCGGGATGTGTTCTGGGGCAGATTTCTGGAATACAAAGGCTGTGGAACGGCTCGGAATTCCAAGCGTGATGATGTCTGATGGTCCTCACGGAATGCGGAAGCAGGAAGGGGAAGCAGACCACCTTGGATTGAATGAGAGTGTGGAAGCAGTTTGTTTTCCGGCAGCCTGTGCAACAGCGAGCAGCTTTGATGTAGATCTGATCCGTCAGATGGGAGAAATCCTGGGAGAAGAATGTCAGGCAGAGGACTTGAGCATGCTGCTTGGACCGGCAGTAAATATCAAGAGAAGTCCGCTGTGTGGAAGAAACTTTGAATATTTTTCGGAAGATCCTTATCTTACAGGAAAGATGGCAGCAGCTTACATCAATGGCGTGCAGAGCTGGGATGTAGGAACGAGTATCAAGCATTTCGCAGTGAACAACCAGGAGTACAAAAGAATGTGTGTTTCTTCAGAAGTATCTGAACGTGCATTTCGTGAGATTTATCTTCCGGCATTTGAGGAAGCTGTGAAAGAAGCTCAACCGAAAACAGTAATGTGTAGTTATAATAAGATCAACGGAGTGTTTGCTTCCGAGAATGAAGATCTGCTGACGAAAATCCTGCGAGACGAATGGGGATTTGAAGGCTATGTTGTGACAGACTGGGGCGCAGTCAACGACAGAGTCAAAGGATTGAAAGCCGGAGTAGATCTGGAAATGCCATCAACTGGTGGGTATAATGATAAGAAGATTGTGGAAGCGGTCAAGAGTGGAGAACTGGACGAGAAAGTGCTCAATCGTGCGGTGGAGCGAATGCTGAAAGTAATCTTTTCTTATGTGGATCACAGACATTCGGAAGCAGTCTTTGACAGAGACAAAGATCATGAAAAATCCGTAGAGATTGAGACAGAATGTGCAGTTCTTTTGGAAAATAACGGCGTCCTTCCAATGAAGGAAGAACAGAAGATTGTTTACATCGGTGAATTTGCAGAAAAGCCGCGTTATCAGGGCGGTGGATCAAGCCATATCAATTCAAGTAAAGTAGTGTCCGCATTAGAAGCAGCACAGGAAAAGAACAGGAATGTAACTTATGTGAAAGGCTTTTCCAGTGAGCGGGATGAGATCGAGGCACAGGAAGTAGAGAAGGCCGTTCAGGCTGCAAAAGAAGCAGACATTGCAGTTGTTTTCGCAGGTCTGCCAGATGCATTCGAGTCCGAGAGTTATGACCGGAAAGATATGAAGCTTCCGGCGTGTCAGAATCATCTGATCGAAGAGGTGGCTAAGGTACAGCCGAATCTTGTTGTGGTGCTTCACAACGGAAGTCCGGTTGAGACTCCATGGGCTGAGCAGACAGCAGCAATCCTGGAGATGTATCTTGGAGGTCAGGGTGTCGGAGAAGCGTGTGACCGATTACTTTACGGTCAGGCCAATCCAAGTGGAAGACTTGCAGAGACGTTCCCGCTTCGCTTAGAGGATAATCCAAGTTATCTCTCCTTTGGCGGAGATGGAAAGACAGTGGATTATACCGAAGGAGTCTACGTCGGATACCGTTATTATGAGGCAAAGAAACAGCCGGTACGCTGGGCATTTGGACACGGATTGTCCTATACAGAATTTAAGTACGATCATTTGACAGTATCATCGAAAGAACTGGATGATGAGAATGAGATTATAGTAGAAGTAGATGTTACAAATGTTGGCGCATGTGCAGGAAAAGAAGTGGTACAGTTATATGTAGCAGACAAGAATGGAACCGTAAACCGACCGGTAAAAGAACTGAAAGGATTCACAAAGCTTTTCCTTCAGCCGGGAGAGACGAAGAAAGCACAGATGAAAATCAGTGCAAGAGATCTGTCCTTCTACAGTGAAGAAATCAAAGACTGGTACGCACCTTCGGGAACTTATGAACTTCTGGTAGGGCATGCAAGCGATGATATCCGGGTAAGCTGTGAGATTCAGTTTACGACAAAGAAGCTACTTCCATTCCAGGTGACAGGTGCTACAACGATTGGAGAACTTCTTGCAGATTCCAGAACAGCCGCTGCGACAATGGAATTACTTGCACCACTGCAGCAGACGGGAGAGAATGGAGAAGAGATCAGTGAGGCGGATCAGCAGATGATTCAGGCAATTTTGGAAGGATTGCCGCTAAAATCATTATCTATTGCAGGTGTAAGTGGAGAGATGATAGAAGAAATTATTCATAAATTGAATGAGTTGTGTTAAAAGGGAGAGGAGAACGAAAGATGGGCAAAGACAAAATCAAATTCAAAGAAAAACTGGCCTATGCAACCGTAAACTTTGGTAACATACCGATTATGACGATCATCAACGGATATCTGCTGATCTTCTATACGAATATCTGTGGATTAAGTCCGGCGGCATGTGCCACATTGTTCCTGATTGCAAGAATCCTGGATGGATTAAATGATCCTCTGGTTGGATTCGTGGTCGATCACTGTCCGAACACGAAATTTGGACATTTCCGTCCGACATTAATTGTAGGAACCATTCTTTGCAGTGCAAACTTCCTGATGTTGTGGTTTGGACCGATGATGGCTCCATCCGGAAAACTGGCGATTGCTTATGTTTCCTACATTTTACTTGGAGTTTTGTTCCCGGTTATGGATATTTCCCTGAACAGTCTTCTTCCGGTTATGACAGAGGATATGAACGAAAGAAACTCTCTTAGTTCGGTAAAAGGCCTTGCTTATGTGGTAGGTGCGCTGGTTGTTGGAGTTGCTGCACCGTTGATCCTCGGAGATACATCCAATAAAGATGGATATATTAAACTGATCATCATTACAGTTGCAGTGATTTTTTTCTGTTCGATTATCGGAACGCTTGGAGTAAAAGAGCGTATCAAACCACAAAAAGAAAAGAGTTATACGATTAAACAGTTATTCCAGATTTTAGCGCAGAAACCGGTATATATTACATTCCTCGTTGTATTGCTTTATACAATTGGAACCAATATTGTCAGTGCAGTTAACACATATTTTTATACTTATATATTAGGAGACTTAAGCTGGGCAGCAATTTTGTCATTAGTAATGTGTGTTACAATCTTTCCGGCAACCATGGTCGTGACAAAATTCATTGCGAAATATGGAAAGAAAAAGATGTATGCGATTGGTCTTGCAATTGCAGGTCTGATTCCTCTGATCCGTCTGATTAATGTAAAGAGTATTCCGATTCTTATTATTTCATCATTGATCACAGGAATCGGAAGTGGATTCGCAGCACCGTTGAATTATGGAATCCAGGCAGACAATACAGACTATATTGAAGTGAAAATGGGAATTCGTGCAGAAGGCGCAGTAGCCTCTCTTTCCAGCTTTATTTCCAAATGTGCAATGGGAATCGGCGGAGCAATTCCGGGATATATGCTTCAGATGGCAGGATTCAATGCAGCAGCTGAAGTACAGACACAGAGTGTAATCAATGTAATCATTTTCTGTCTGATTATCCTTCCGGCAATCATCAACGTGGTTGGAATTGGTATTTTTGCAAAAGCATATCCTCTGACAAGTGAAAAACTGGCAGAGCAGACAAGAATTCTGCAGGAACGACATTCCGCAGACAAAGCAGAATAAAATAGATTCATGGATACCGGTCATTTGTATGGGAATGGCCGGTAATGTAGTATAAGGAGAACGTTATGGGTAAGATTTACGCAGCAAAGACAAATCATATCACCAATCCGGTTGGATTTTATATGGAACAGATTGTATTTTCCTGGAAAGTGAAAGAATGTGAAGGAAAGAAGCAGAAAAATGCAAGAATTCTGATTAGTAAAGAGAAAGACTTTTCAGAAATCCTCTTTGATACAAAGGAAGCAGAACTTGACAGCTGTGGAACAAAAGTGAATTTTCAGACAGCACCGTATACGAGATATTACTGGAAAGTTATCGTGACGACAGATCAGGGAGAAGTAGTAGGATCTGATGTACAGTTTTTTGAGACTGCAAAGCAGGACGAAGCATGGACCGGAAAGTGGATTACCTGTAGTTGGAAAGAAGGAAGACATCCAATCTTTTCCAAGTTGGTTTCTACGGAAAAAGAGGTCGAGCGGGCAAGACTCTATATCTGTGGTCTGGGACTGTACGAGACATATTTTACCTCGAATAAGATCGGAAAACCAGAAAAAATCGGAAAGGAATATCTGGCTCCATACTGCAACAATTATGATCAGTGGATCCAGTACCAGACCTATGATGTGACAGAGCAGATGAAAGCAGGGGGAGAACTTTCTGTTCTTCTCGGAGACGGATGGTACAAGGGAAGATTTGGTTTCAGTCAGCCGGAGAAGAAATGTTTCTTTGGGGATGCATGGAAGTTGATCGCAGAAGTTCATGTCGATTATGTGGATGGATCCAAAGAAGTAATTGGGACAGATGAATCCTGGAAAGTAACGGAAAGTAAGATTTCTTTTTCAAATATCTATGATGGGGAGAAGAGAGATGATACTTTACCGGATGTTCCAGAATCAGCAGCGCTTCTTGCAGAGGAGCCAAAGGGCAGACTGATGGAACGCTTATCTCTTCCTGTAATGGTTCATAAAGAAATGAAACCAATTGAGCTGATTCATACGCCGGCAGGAGAACAAGTATTTGATCTCGGACAGGAGATTACGGGAATTTTCAAGTTCCATGTAAAGGAACCAGTAGGAACTGAAATCCTGATTCAGACAGGCGAAGTGCTTCAGGATGGGAACTTCTATAATGGAAACCTGAGAACTGCAAAGTCAGAATATCATTATATTTCCGATGGAACAGAAAAAGAAATCGTTCCGCATTTTACTTATTATGGTTACAGATATGTGAAAGTGAGTGGCGTTACAAATCTGTCCTGTGATGATTTTACAGCGCTTGTTCTTTGCAGTGACTATGAGAAAACAGGACGCTTAGAGACAGGACATGAGCTTGTGAACCAGTTGATTTCCAATGTAGAGTGGGGAATGAGAGGAAACTTCCTGGATGTCCCGACGGACTGTCCACAGAGAGATGAACGAATGGGATGGACGGGAGATACACAGGTATTCTCTGCAACAGCAAGTTATCTTGCGGATACTTATGCGTTTTACAGAAAATTTTTATATGACATGTATCAGGAACAGCTGTTGACAGATGGTATGGTACCGGAAGTTGTACCAACATTTGGTCCGAGTAAGACATCTTGTGCATGGGGAGATGCAGCATGTATCATTCCGTGGAATGTCTATTTGTTCAGTGGAGATAAGACCATACTGGAACAGCAGATTGACAGCATGAAAGCATGGGTGGATTATATCAGAAAGGTGGATGGCGAGCATCACGGATGGAGAAACTCATTCCATTACGGTGACTGGCTGGCACTCGACCGTCCGGGAGCAAAAGAAGGAAATGTATATGGTGCGACAGACGAAGCTTATATTGCAGACGTCTATTATGCAGCCAGTGCGCAGATTGTTGCGAAAGCAGCAGGAGTATTAGGAAAATCTGAGTTGCAGAAGGAATATCAGGAAATTGCCGATCAGCAGTGGAAGGTAGTGAAGGACGAATACTTTACAGCAACCGGAAGATGCGCAATCAAGACACAGACAGGTCTTACTCTTGCATTAAAATATCACCTGTCAGAAAATGAAACAATGACAGCCAAGATGCTGAAAACACTGTTCCGTCAGAATAAGTACAAGCTGAATACCGGATTTATAGGCACACCACTTCTGTGTAATATTCTAACAGAGAATGGAATGTCAGACATTGCTTACCAACTGCTTTTGAATGAGGAATTCCCAGGATGGCTCTATGAGGTGAAACTGGGTGCAACAACTGTGTGGGAGAGATGGAACTCATTGGATGAGAGCGGACATGTCTCAAGTACAGGAATGAACAGCCTGAACCATTATTCTTACGGAGCAGTGCTGGAATGGGTTTACAGACATGCAGCAGGTATTGATGTAACAGAACAGAATCCGGGTGGAAGAAAGATGAAGATTTATCCAAAGATAAATGCGGAATTAGGTTATGTAGATGCTTCCTATGATTCTGCCTGTGGAACCTATCAGAGCAGTTGGAAGATACTGGATGGAAATAAAATACAGTTGCGTTTTTTTGTACCTTTCGGATGCGAAGCGGAAATCAGTCTGCCGTATGCACCGGACAGTGTATATGAAGAGAAAGAGAATCCATTGTTTGCAAATGTGAAAGATGGAGTCTGCCTTGTAGAAGCCGGAAACTATGAAGTGACCTATGAAGCAGTAGTGCCATTAAAGAAAACTTACAGTGTGGATTCCACGATGGAGGAGATCTTGAGCAATCCGAAGACGAGAAGTTTCCTTGGTTCTATGATGGATGTGGATACAATTCCGGATATCGTATATGACATGTCCTTGAGAGATGTGGCAAAGATGTTTGCAGGAGAGATGGAAGAAGAGCAGGAGAAGATGCTGAATGCGGCATTGGGGCAGTTTTGATTATAAATGAAGGAAGAGCACACGGAAAGTATCTGTGTGCTCTTATAGTGTCTGTTTGTACTTGATTTTATTTTATCTTTAATTCTACGGATTTTTCCTCAAATCCCTCACCGGATACTGTCAGAGTACACAGCCCAGCCTCATATCCGCTCTGAACAATCGCCGTTGCAACTCCGCGATAAGAAGTAAAGTCTCCTGCAGTGTAATTCTCATCCGTAATCGGATTGGCAGAACCAAACGCAGCCTGTTTACCGGCACCTTTTACATCTGCGTGCAGTTTGATTGCTGCATCAGGAACGACAACGCCATTCTCATCTACGATTTCAATCCGGATATAAGCAAGTGCATGGCCGTTTGCAGACAGTTCAGTTTTCTCCGGAATCAGACGGATTGTCTTTGCAGAAGCAGCAGTAGTCAGCGTATCACGGGAGAGTTCTTTTCCGTCTTTGTAGCTGACAGCCTCTAAGGTTCCCTGAAGATAAGTCAGATCAAAGAGAAAACTCTTTGGAAGGTCTGCTGCGAGTCGTGTTCCGGCAGTGAGTTTCCCAATGGAAGTTCCATTCTGAATCAGCTCCACTTCATCTCCGTTTGAGAAGACGGCAACCTGAACTGGTTTATGATCTGCATCTTTCCAATTCCAGTTCTTGGTAACGTCAGTGAATCCCCAACTGCTGATCAGTTCAGTTTTACCAAAGACAGAAGGATCATAGGAGTATAAATAAGTCTTGTCGCTTCCCCATACAATACTGCGATATGCTCCCTGCGGTAATAATCCACCATTGATATCTACATCTGCGTCATTGGCAAGTCTCCATGGGAACGCGGAACTGTGTGACATCAGAGCAAATGGTCCCATTTTCAATAAAGGATCATCCGGATCTAAGAAGACAGATTTTCCGATTCCGGCTTCACCGATATAATCATAAGCAGTCCATGTAAAATCTCCAATTACATAGGGAGTTGCTTCCACCATAGGCCAGCGCATGCCGATTTCTTTTGGATAATTCTCTGATCCGAGAATGACACGCTCTGGGAACATCTCATGATCTAATGGGTATTTGTCTTCCATGTAGTTATATCCAACAATGTCCAGTCCGTTTGTAAAGGCTTCTGAATATTCTTCCCAACTGGTATCATTTTTTCCAGTATCAGCATTTTGAACCGAAGCGGCTTCTCCGGAAATTTCTGCCAGGATTTTTTGGAAATTCTCTTCATTCAGTTCATCATCAAGTCCACTCCAATAAGAACAGATTGCATTGGAAATCGGACGGCTCGGATCGAGACGGTGTGCTGCTTCTGCAAGACGGGTAGCAAGTGTGTAACCATTGTTCATACCGCCGCGTTCTGGAATTTCATTTCCAGTGGACCAGATGACAATGGAAGGATGATTACGGTCACGTTTCATAAAGCGAGTCAGGTCTTTCTGCCAGTCAGAGTCGAAAAACTGATTGTAATCTCCAGGCTGTTTCATGATTCCCCAGGCATCAAATGCTTCATCATACACATACATTCCAAGGCGGTCGCAGACTTCCATAAGCGCAGCTGACGGAGGATTATGTGTTGTGCGGATTGCGTTGAATCCAATCTTCTTTAACATAGAAATCTTACGGTATTCTGCGTCATAAAGAGAGACAGCGCCCAACATACCGTTGTCATGATGGAGACATCCACCTTTTAATTTCACACTCTTTCCATTAACACGCAGACCATGTCTTATATCTGCTGTCACAGTTTTGACTCCGAAGAGAACGGAAGTTTCATCTGTTGTGTTGAAATCAGATGGAACAAAGTGGGTCTTGAACACACCAAGATCGGTAACTCTGGCATGAAGTTTGTAGAGATTTGGAGTATCTACATCCCAAAGCAAAGGAGTCTCGAGTGTGAGATTCACATAGGCTGTATCTATGGTATTCGGATTAACCTGCATTTTCTGTTTACGGCTGAGAATGACTTCATCACTTCCATTTTTTGTGAGAAATACTTCCACCAGGGCAATCTTATTTTTCAGAGTTTTGTTTTGCAGTTCAATTTCTGTATGAAGAGAAGCGTAGACAGGATTGCCGGATGCATCATATTCAATCTCTTTCGTATAACCAAAAAAGGTGTTTTTACAGAATTCTTTCCGAGGCAGAAGTTCCGGCAAAAACAGTTTTGCAGATCAATGTAGTTGTGGATGAAATTTCTTATGAATACAAAGATGGTCAAAACATTTTGGCTCTAATCTAATTTGTTTTCATTTCTCCAATTTCTTGGTGACATCCCATAGACATTTTTGAATGCACGTGAAAAATGGAGCTGATTCGGATACCCTACAGCATTCCCAATATCTGCAATTGACAGTGAAGTGATCTTCAAAAGCTCTGCAGCCTTAGTCATACGATAACTGATCAGGAATTCCTGTGGAGAACGTCCAATCGTATCGTGAAAAATCTTTCCGAAATAACTTCGATTCAATCCGCAGAATGCGGAAATATCTTCTACAGAAATATCATTCTGAAAATTCTGTTCAATGTACGAAAGAGCTTCTTTAATATAAAAATCCCGGATACTTCCGTTTTGCTTCACATGAACTGTCGCAGCAGAACGCATGAAATAATCTAAAAATAAATAGAGATGTCCAATTAGATGAAACGGAGATTCTTCGGGATGACGGCTCAGATAAAGCATTTCTTCCATCATCTGGTTGCGAAGTTCCTTTGAACTTGCATGATAAACGGGGTGATTCAGGCTCAGACCTGCGGTTGTGACAATCTCGCGGGCCCGAAGACCGTCGAATTCTACCCACGTATATTCCCACGGAAGCTTAGAATCAGCAATATAAGTATTGACCTGTCCCGGAAAAAGCATGAAGCCTTGTCCACTTTTTACCTGCCAAGTGATGGTGTTTCCGTTTTCATCATCTGCAAGTAATGTTCCTGTTCCGGAAATTACATAATGGAAAATGTAATGATTTCTTGCTGCAGGACCGAACGAGTGAGCCGGTGCACATTGTTCCCATCCATATTGATATAATCCTAGATCAACAAAATTTTCATTTGGAAATACAGAAAAAAGTAAGTCGCTCATATAAATCACCTCTGATAGCATTATATATCAAAATGCTAGATGACTTCAATATATGAATGAAAAAATTGCATTTTGCTATAAAACTAAAAAAACTCTGATATTTATAGTGGCATAAAGATATGTTAGAATTTGATTATCAAATAGATAACCTGAATAAAAGGACAGAAATATTCCGGAATGTGTCAAAATGAAAGGTGTATGGTAAAAGGAAGGAGTAAGGAAATGTATAAGAAGAGCAATCGAATCATTTGCATGGGATTGATGCTTTGTATGACTTCGGCAATGGTACTCGGAGGTTGCGGACAGAAGAGTGAAAATAGCGGAAAGATAGAAATCGAGCTTGTACAGTATAAACCGGAGGCAGTGAAAACCTTTGAAAAGATTGAAGAAGAATTCAATGCAACTCATGATGATATTCATTTGACGATCGAATCTCCAAATGATGCAATGACAGTACTTAAAACACGTTTTATCAGAGAAGACGCTCCAGATATTATCGGAATCGGTGGAGATGTCAATTTCTCTAACTTTATTGATTCTGATATGCTTATGGATATTTCAGATTATGAAGGTCTGGATTCTATAAAACAGGCTTATCTGGATATAGATAAAGCGTTGGAATTTGTACCTGAGGACGGTGTGTATGCCGTTCCATATGTGGCAAATGCAGCAGGAGTTCTGTATAACAGAGCAATGTTTGAGGAGCATGGCTGGGAAATTCCGGAAACCTGGGATGAATTTATAGCCCTCTGTGAACAGATCCAGAGTGAAGGAATCCAACCATTGTATTTTGGATTTAAAGATACATGGACTTGTCTTGCACCGTGGAATGCGATCGCCGTTGATCTTGCACCGGCAGATGTCTGCAGCCAGGTGAACAAAGGAGAGACAACATTTTCAAATGAATATAGAGAAGTAGCAGAAAAGACAAAGGCACTGCTTGCATATGGACCGAAAGATCCTTTCGCTTATGATTACAATGGAGCTTGTACAGCATTTGCAAACGGAGAATCTGCAATGTACACGATCGGAAGTTATGCAATCCCACAGATTCAGACAGTAAATCCAGATATGGATATCGATTCCTTTGTAATGCCGGCTAATAATGATGCATCAGAGAACAAGCTGAACTCTGGTGTGGATCTTCAGTTCAGTGTTATGAAAGATTGCGAGAACAAAGAGGCAGCGTATGAAGTGCTTAATTTCCTTTTGAAAGATGAAAATGTACAGAGTTATCTGGATGAACAGAAAGCGGTTCCTTGTAAGGAAGGAGATTTTGAACTTGCTCCAACACTTGATGGAGTGAAATCTTTCATAGAAGAAGGAAGAATGGCAGATTACCAGGATCATTACTATCCTTCAGAGATGTCAGTAGATGCACAGATCCAGACATTTCTTATGAAAGGGGATGTGGATGCATTCTTAACAAAGTTTGATACAGACTGGAAGAGATATAACCGTGATATCATCCGCAAAGTGGAAGATTACGAGAAAGAGCATGCGGACGAAGATTAAGGAAGGGGAATTCAAGCATGGGAAAGAAATCAATGAGTGGAAGAAAAATGACCTTTCTTCTGATAACAATTCCGATCGTGGCACTGTTTTTCTGTTTTAATACATTGCCACTGATCAAAGGTGTGATTTACAGTTTTACGAATTTCAAAGGTTATGGAAGCTTTGACTGGGTAGGACTTAGAAATTATCAGGATCTTTTTACAGACAGCAGAGTCGGAGGTTCTTATCTGTTTACATTTAAACTTGCAATTGTAGCTACGATTGTGACAAATGTAATCAGTTTGATCCTTGCACTCGGACTGAATAGTAAGATTAAATTCAAGAGTGCGTTTCGTGGTGCCTACTTTATTCCAAATGTTCTCGGAGCGTTGGTTGTAGGATACATTTTCAATTACTTTTTTACATACATTCTTCCGGCTTTCGGAGAAATGCTTGGAAGCAAGACCCTTTCTTCCAGTATGCTGTCTAGTACAAAACTGGCATGGATCGCAGTTGTAATCGTGTGTGCATGGCAGTCGATTGCGATGAATACAATTATTTATATTTCAGGACTGCAGACAGTTCCGGAGGATGTTTACGAAGCAGGAGCGATTGACGGTGCAACAGGATGGAATAAGTTCAGACATCTGACATTCCCTCTCATTATTCCATTCTTTAGCATAAATATGGTACTCTGCGTGAAAAACTTTCTGATGGTATTTGATCAGATCATGGCGTTGACCAAAGGAGGTCCGGCACAGAGTACAGAATCCATCTCTTATCTGATCTATAACAATGGTATGAGCGGCGGTCAGTTTGGATTCCAGAGTGCGAACGCAGTGATATTCTTTATCGTTATTGTTGTAATTTCTGTATTGCAGATGACAATCACAGGGAAAAAGGAGGAACAGCTGTAATGGAAAAAATGAAAATAAAAGAACGGGTAAACTGGCCTGTAACGATTTTACTTTTACTTGGTCTGATTACGGTTGCTTTTCCACTGTATATGACAATCGTAATTGCACTGAAGAAGCCTTCTGAGATGACGAATAGTATCAGTGGAATCCTTTCCTTGCCAAGTCATTTGAGCCTTGATAATTTTGCTGAGGCAATGAGAGTGACAGATTTCTGGCATTCTCTTGGAAACAGTGTATTTATTACACTTGTAACAGTTGTCCTTTCAATTCTGATTCATTCACTGTTGGGGTATGCAATCGGAAGAAATAAGAAGAGTAAATTTTACAAATTTATTTATTTCTATGTTGTCAGCGGAATGTTTGTTCCTTTTGCAATTCTGATGATGCCTGTTGTAAAACAGACGGCGCAGATGGGACTGGCAAACAGAGCAGGAGTTATTATTCTGTACGTTGTATTTTATATGCCTATGAATGTATTGCTTTATTCAGGATATTTGACAAATATCCCGATTGCATTGGAAGAAGCAGCCTGTGTGGATGGTGCGAGTACATGGAAAACATATTGGAAGATTGTTTTCCCAATCATGAAACCAATGCATGCGACAGTTGCAGTTCTGACAGCACTTGGTACATGGAACGATGTTATGACACCACTCGTTATCATGTCCGGTTCAGGAAGCGGAAATACACTTCCGCTGGCGCAGCTGAACTTCCAGACACAGTTTGGAACAAATTATAATCTGGCATTTGCCTCCTATCTGTTGGCACTGCTTCCGATTCTGATCTTCTATCTGATCTGTCAGAAGCATATCCTCAACGGAGTTGTTAATGGAGCAGTGAAATAATAAAAAGTAAAAGATAGCGAAGCGAGAACAGACAGTAATGCAGATCTTGCTTCGCTAAAATGGAAAACAGGAGTATTTAGATATGGGAATTATATATTGCGAGAAAGACAGAACATTTACTTTACAGACAAAAAATACGACATATCAGATGCAGGTGGATCGCTATGGATTTTTGTTACATCTATATTACGGGAAGAAAACCGATGGATGTATGGACTATCTTCTGACATATTATGACAGGGGATTTTCGGGAAATCCATATGATGCAGGAGAAGATCGTACGTATTCAATGGATACACTTCCACAGGAATTTCCTTGTTACGGGAACGGAGATTTCAGAAGTACAGCATTTGCAGTAGAAAATGCAGATGGAAGTATGAGTTGTGACCTTCGTTACAAGAGTCATAAAATCTTTGATGGAAAATATAATCTGGAAGGACTTCCGGCAGTTTATGCAAGTGATGAGGAAGCACAGACACTGGAAATCTTAATGGAAGATCCGGTGACGGGAGTTAAGGTGGTGCTTCTTTATGGAGTGCTTTCCGCACAGGATATTATTACAAGAAGTGTAAGTGTGAAAAATGAAAGCAGTGGCAAAATTTATTTAAACAAAATTGAGTCAGCAAGTCTGGATTTTCTTTACGGAGATTATGAGCTTCTAACATTTTATGGTAGACATGCGATGGAGCGAAATGTTCAGAGAGTTCCGGTTGTGCATGGAACACAGAAAATCGGAAGTGTCAGAGGAACCTCCAGTCATCAGTACAATCCGATGATGATCCTTGCAGAAAAAGAAACGACAGAAGACAAAGGAAATTGTTATGCAATGTCCTTTGTATACAGTGGATGTTTCCAGGGAGAAGTGTTGAAAGATCAGTTAAACCAGACAAGAATGATGCTGGGACTTCAGGAAGAAGCTTTTCGCTATCCGTTGGAAACAGGAGAAATGTTCCAGGCTCCGGAAGTGATTTTATCCTATTCCTCAGAAGGAATGAATCGTTTGTCTCAGAATCTGCATCATTGTATCAGACAACATATCTGCAGAGGCAAATATAAAGAAGAAATTCGTCCAATCTTGATCAATAGCTGGGAAGCAGCTTATTTCGATTTTACCGGAGATACAATCTATGAGCTTGCCAAAGCGGCGAAGGAAGTCAATATTGACATGCTTGTTATGGATGACGGCTGGTTTGGAAAACGTGATGATGATAATAGCGGACTGGGTGACTGGTTTGTGAATGAGAAGAAACTTGGTGGCACACTTGGAAATCTGATCAAGAGAATTAATGATCTGGGTGTGAAGTTTGGTATCTGGATCGAGCCGGAAATGGTTTCAGAAGACAGTGATCTTTATCGGAAACACCCGGACTGGGCATTGACGGTTCCGGGTAGAAATCCGGTCAGAAGCAGAAATCAGCTTGTATTGGATTTTTCAAGAAAAGAAGTTGTAGACGAAATTTATGATCAGATTTGCAAGGTGTTGGATCAGGGGAATATCGAATATGTAAAATGGGATATGAACCGAAGCCTGATGGATGTTTATTCTTCTGTAACAAGAGATCAGGGAAGAGTGTTGCATGATTATGTATTGGGGCTTTATGATTTTCTGGAACGTCTTGTGCAGAGATATCCGAATCTGCTGATTGAAGGCTGTAGCGGTGGAGGTGGAAGATTTGATGCCGGTATGATGTATTACACTCCGCAAATCTGGTGTAGTGATAATACGGATGCAATTGACAGATTACGGATTCAGTATGGAACATCCTTTGGTTATCCGGTATCGGTAGTAGGTTCTCACGTGTCAGCAGTGCCGAATCATCAGACGGGAAGAAAGACCCCACTTCATACAAGAGGTGTTGTTGCAATGTCCGGAACTTTTGGGTATGAGCTGAATCTTATGAAACTTTCTGAAGAAGAAAAGCAGGAGATCAGAGAGCAAATCGCAGAATATAAGAGCTATGCGCCGATCATTCAGAACGGATTGTACTATCGTCTCTCAAATCCGACAACAGAAGAAATCTGTGCATGGGAGTTTGTGCATACAGATGAGAAAGAACAAAGTAAAGTTCTTTTAAATATAGTTATGCAGGTGATTCATGGAAATATGACAGTAAATTATGTAAAACTTCAAGGGCTTGAAGAAACAGCTGTATATCGAGAAAAAAAGAGTGGAAAAAGATACACCGGAGCTGCACTTATGTATGGCGGCATGCCGCTTCCGATAGAGTCGGGCGAATATCAGGCATATCAGTATTGTTTTGTGAAAGAGTAAAATAAATTGGTTGACGATGGAACAGAAAATGGTGAAGAATGTGAATAATACAGAAAAAATCTTTGCACAGCGTATGGAAAAACATCAGGATGAATTACGCTGGCTTTACATGGAGTTGTATGGAAATGATGCAATGTATGCAGAACTTTGTGAGCAGATGCATGATTACTACTTGAAGCGTAGCACAGAGTTGAAAAAAAGAGATATTAAGAAAGAAAAGAATCCTGACTGGTTTAAGGAAAAAGAAATGCTTGGCATGATGTTGTACATTGACAACTTTGCCGGTAATCTGAAAGGTGTAGAAAAAAAGTTAACTTATCTGAAAGAGTGTAATGTAAATTGTCTTCATCTTATGCCTTTTCTGGATACTCCGAGAGGAAAATCAGACGGTGGATATGCCGTGGCAGATTTTCGGAAAGTAAGACCAGATCTCGGTACAATGAAAGATCTTGCCAGATTGACAGAAAAATGTCATGAAAATGGTATGAATGTATGCATGGATTTCGTGATGAATCATACTTCTGAGGAACATGAGTGGGCAAAACGTGCACGAGCAGGCGAAGGAGAATACATGAGCCGTTATTTCTTCTATGATAACGGTGATATTCCGGCGAGATACGAAAAAACTGTTCCACAGGTATTTCCTACAACTGCACCGGGAAATTTCACATGGCTTCCGGAAATCGGGCATTATGTGCTTACGACGTTTTATCCATATCAGTGGGATTTAAATTACCGTAATCCAAGAGTATTTAATGAAATGATGTATAACTTTCTTTTTCTTGCGAATCAGGGAATGGATATTATCCGTATCGATGCAGTTCCTTACATCTGGAAAGAGTTAGGAACAAGCTGCAGGAATCTGAAAGAAGTACATACGATTGTCAGAATGATGCGTATGATTGCAGAAATTGTCTGTCCGAGCGTGATACTTCTTGGCGAAGTGGTTATGGAGCCGGAAAAGGTGGTGCCGTACTTTGGTACAGTTGAAAAACCGGAATGTCATATGCTCTATAATGTGACAACAATGGCGACGACCTGGAATAGTATTGCGACAAGAGACATCCGGCTTTTGAAGAAACAGATGGATATAGTTAGCCGTCTGCCGAAGCAATATACATTTTTAAATTATCTTCGTTGTCATGATGATATCGGTTGGGGACTTGATTTTGATACCATGAAGCAATGGGGAATGGAAGAGCCTTCCCACAAGCGTTACCTCAATGATTATTTTACAGGAAAGATAGAAGGAAGTGTCAGTCGCGGGGAATTATATAACGATGATCCTGTAACTCAAGATGCACGATTTTGTGGAACAACAGCATCCATGTGCGGAATTGAAGCAGCGGGATTTGAAGGAAATGCAGAAAAAATGCAGACGGCAATTCAAGAAGATCTCATGCTCCACGCTTACATGTTGACACAGTCGGGAATTCCGATGCTTTACAGTGGTGATGAGTTAGGACAGGTAAATGATTATAGTTATAAAGATGATGCTGAAAAAGCATCTGATTCACGTTATCTCCACAGAGGAGCATTCCTGTGGGAACTCGCGGATAAGAGAAAAGATCTTTCTACTGTACAGGGACAATTGTTCCAGATGTTGAACCGATTGGAACAGATCCGAAGACAGGAAAATGTCTTTTCCCAGGAAGCAGAAGTATATACATATGATGTTCACAATGACAGTATTTTAGGAATCCTTAGAGAGTATAAGGGAGAACGATTTATTGCACTGTTTAATTTCAGCGAAAGTGAACAGACTGCGTGGATGCAGGAAGAAGGCATTTTCAGAAATCTGGTGAATGGTGAAATTGTAGAAGTGAAAGATCCAGTTTTGAAAGGCTATGAATTTGTTTGGATGAAATATAAAGCATAAAACAAAATGTAAAATATAGATAAATAGATTGAAATACTGAAAGAAGAATTGTATAATTTTACCTATAACAACAAAGGAGGATCTCTGAAATGGATCGTTTGAAAGGTAAAGTAGCTATTATTACAGGTGGTAACTCAGGAGTTGGAGAAGCAACAGCAAAGATGTTCGCCAAAGAGGGCGCAACTGTTGTTATCACAGCGAGAAGAGAGGCTGCACTGGAGAAAGTAGCAGAAGAGATTAAGGCAGCAGGAGGAGAAGTTTTCGCTGTTTCAACAGATATCTCAAAGAAGGGAGATCCGGAGCGACTGATGGATCTCGTGATCGAGAAATATGGCAAGGTAGACATTCTTGTGAATAATGCAGGAATTCTTGAGGAAGGACTGAAACCAATCGATCGATTCTCAGACGAAGATCTTGATCGTATCGTAGAGACGAACGAAAAAGGAACTATGCGTTGCATGCGTGCTGCATCACAGAAGATGCAGGCAGGAGCATCTATCGTAAATGTTGCTTCTATCGCTGGAGTGAAAGGATGTGGCGGAGCTGCTTATGTAGCATCTAAAGCAGCAATCGTAGGAGTGACAAAGCATACAGCACTTCGTTTCCAGGCAACAGGAATCCGTTGTAATGCAATCTGCCCGGGAAATATCATTACACCAATGACATCAGGAACAAATCCGGCAGCACTTGACCCGGATATGATCGGTGCAATGTCAACACACAGTAATCTTAGAACACCATCTTGTACAGCAGAAGATGTAGCAAATGTAATCCTGTTCTTTGCAAGCGATGAATCAAAGGCAATTACAGGACAGGCAATCGTAACAGATTTCGGAGCTATGCTGTAAGGAAAATAAGATAGCAACTATTTAAAAAGGACAGAAAGGTTTCGATTTGTTAACCTTTCTGTCCTTCTTTGTATATAAATAAAAAAGAATGTTGCAAAGTGAAACATAAAAGCGTATACTAAAAGAAAAAAAGCGGTGATTCTATGAAAACAAAATTTAACGAGTATTTGACAAAATTACGTAAATCCCGGGTCTACACTCAGGCGCAGATGGCAGAAAAACTGGGGATTTCCAGATCGACTTATACCAATTATGAGAATGGAAACCGGACACCGGACTTTGAAGTACTGGAACGAATAAGTGAGGTGTTAGCCTGTTCCTTAGATGAATTATTTGGAAGAAAACCAACTTATGTTGCAAGTTGTGACGTGGTAAAGGAAGACAGCATTCTGTACAATGTATCTGGGATACAAGAGGAAAAACCTAAACTTGCAATAGGAGTACAGGACTTTCGCGATTTGCGTGAAAAAAAAGCCTATTATGTGGACAAAACACAGTTTATTGAACAGTTTTTAGAATCCTGGTATCAGATTACATTAATTACAAGACCGAGAAGGTTCGGTAAGACACTTAATATGTCAATGTTGGCAGAATTTCTTGACTGCACAAAAGATTCCTCCGATTTATTTTGTGGAACAAAGATTACAAAATCTGTCCACTACAAGGAGCTCAATCGATATCCTGTTGTATTTTTGTCTTTCCTTAACGTGACAGCGGGGGATGCAGAATCTTTGTGTTATGCATTGAAAGATACTGTACGTGCGGAGTATGAGCGCTTTTATCAGATGGTTAATGATGGAAGACTGTCAGAATTCCAGGTGAAAGAATTCAATATGATTTATAATAGTTTATGTCAGGAAAGCATCGGAAAAGAAATAGAAAATCATGTAATTCGTTCAATTGCTGTTCTTTGTCAGGCACTGAGTACGTATTATGGAGAAAAAGTATTTTTGCTGTTAGATGAATATGATACTCCGTTTATGTCTGCAAATTCCGAAGGATATTATGATGAAGTAAGAGCCATGTTGAATCGTTTTCTGGCAACGTCCCTGAAAGGCAACGATTATCTTCAAAAGGCAATTCTGACAGGAATTCAGAGAATTGCGAAGGAAAATATATTTTCGGGTCTCAATAATTTAGTTGTCTGCACAGTGCAGGACGAAGATTATGATGACTGTTTTGGTTTTACAGAGCAAGAAGTAAAAGAGCTGCTTGCTTATTGTAAAGCAGAATTTTCAGATGAGCTAAAAAAGATGTACGATGGATATCATTTTGGCAGTACAGATGTATATAATCCATGGTCAATATCGTGTTATGCGGCAAGAAGAAGGATGGATTCTTATTGGGTTAATACAAGCGAAAACAGTATTTTACGTAATGCACTTGAAGTACAGGGAAGGTCTTTTGAGAAAGAATATGAGGCCTTGGTCACAGAAGGTGAAGTAGAAGTGATAGTAGATTTTTCAATGGCTTATTATGAAAAAATGGACGAAGCAAATCTATGGGGACTTCTTGTAAATGCCGGAATTGTAACAATTACAAAAGAAATCGAAGAGGACTATTACCGACTTCGGGTTCCTAATCTGGAAGTGTGGAAAGTGTTCAAGGAATTAACAGCATGTCATCTGAAAATCGATGAGAGACATATGGAAAAGATGTTAAATGCTCTTAAAAGAAAGGATATGGAACGTTTTGCAGAAGAGTATCAGAGAGTTCTTTTGGAATTGCCATCTTATCATGATCTGAAAGATGAGAATAGTTACCATATGATGACGCTTGGAATGTGTGCATTTCTTAGAAAGGATTATGATATCAAAAGCAATCGGGAAACCGGAGAAGGCAGAAGTGATATCTGTCTTTATGCAAAACATGACAGATATCCAAATTTAATTTTGGAATTCAAGTATACCAAAGATGAAAAAGACGATTTAGAAAAGCTTGCAGAAAAGGCACTGGAACAGATAAAGGAAAAACAATATGACGCAGAGATGACCGGAGAAGTGTGTTATGTTGGACTGGCACATTGTGGGAAAAGAGTTACTGTTCACTCCCGTGTCAATCACTCCGCTGATTGACACGGAGGATGCATGTTTTGGCTTGAATGCATCTCGCCCCATCGCCAAAGGCGATTTAAAATGGCGAGATGCGTTGCTGGTCGCACATTGTGTGAACAGTAACGGAAAAGATCTTGTATCAGATGGAGAAAAAACGGTTGACATCTATCAGACAAGCTTTTATACTAATCATGTGAAGAAAACACGGGGAGCTTGTGTACCAGGCTGAGAGGAAGTTGAGAACTTCGACCCATAACCTGATTTGGATAATGCCAACGTAGGAATGTATAAAGCAGTACTTTAGAGAGATACATTTGTTGGTATCTCTCTTTTTATATATTAGGAAAGTGTTTTCCTAATATATAAAACGCTCCGCTAAGGATGCACACTGCGGCGTACAATGTAGATGTCGCAAGCGACCGCCGCAGGCGCAAGAATGTGCTAAGGCACATTCTTTGTTACTAATCAGGAAAAATTGAAGATTGGAGTAAGTTGAGATTGAACGAGAGTTCATGAAGGGGTGCACCACCACGGGTACATTTCTTTCATGAACTCTTTTTTTCAATTATCCGGAAAGGAGTAGTTATGATTACAGTAAATGGAAAGCAGATCCAGCTGACATCTGAAATGAGTGTTGCTGATTATCTGGAGCAGAACAATTACCAGATTAATAGAATCGCAGTTGAAATGAATGAAGAAATTCTTCCGAAATACAGCTATTCAGAGACAATGCTCAAAGACGGTGACCGTCTGGAGGTTGTGACATTTGTAGGAGGAGGCTGATATCAGATGGCATCAGAAAGAATATTAAGCAAAGAAGAAATCGAAACAGCGCTGAATGAACGCCATTCGCCGGAAAAACAGAAGCTTTTATCAGCCGGTCAGGTGACGATTGCCGGACTTGGTGGACTAGGTTCCAATGTAGCGTATTCACTTGCACGAATTGGAGTAGGGCATCTGCATCTGATTGATTTTGATATGGTGGATATTACCAATTTGAATCGGCAGCAGTATTTCATGGAGCATATCGGAATGTATAAGACCGATGCGCTAAAGTCACTGCTTTTAAAGATCAATCCATATCTGGATATTCGTACAGATTGTGTGAAGGTGACAGAAGAGAATTTGAAAGAACTGTTTGCGGATGCTCAGATTGTCTGTGAAGCATTTGATAATCCGGTAGCAAAAGCAATGCTGGTGAATGGAATTCTGGAGCATTTTCCGGAGAAGAAGCTTGTGTCTGCAACAGGTATGGCAGGCTATGAAAGCAGCAATATAATCAGTACTAAGAGAATGATGAAGAACTTTTATTTATGTGGAGATCGTGTGACAGAGCCGACTTATGGGAATGGATTAATGGCTCCACGAGTTGCAATCTGCGCAGGGCATGAAGCAAATATGATCACGCGTTTGCTTCTTGGAGAAGAGGATGTATAGAAAGACATCTAAATGAATAAAAAAGAAAGAAGGATTTAAGTTATGAATCAGAAAGATACATTTACACTTGGAGGAAAAGAATTTAGTTCACGTTTTATTCTGGGATCAGGAAAATTTTCGCTTGATCTTGTGAAAGCATGTGTAGAAAAAGCAGGAGCGCAGATCATTACACTTGCGCTTCGTCGTGCAAATGAAGGAGGACTTGCGAATATTCTGGATTATATTCCGGAAAATGTAACACTTCTTCCGAATACATCAGGAGCAAGAAATGCAGAGGAAGCAGTTCGTATTGCAAGACTTTCCAGAGAAGTTGGTTGTGGTAACTTTGTAAAAATCGAAGTTGTCAGAGATTCCAAATATCTTCTTCCTGACAACTATGAGACAATCAAGGCAACAGAAATTCTTGCAAAAGAAGGCTTTGTAGTTATGCCATATATGTATCCGGATCTGAATGCGGCAAGAGATCTGGTGAATGCAGGGGCTGCCTGTGTAATGCCACTTGGGGCACCGATTGGTTCTAACAAAGGACTTTGTACAAAAGACTTCATCCAGATTTTGATTGATGAGATTGATCTGCCGATTATTGTAGATGCAGGAATCGGACGTCCATCTCAGGCATGCGAGGCAATGGAAATGGGAGCGGCAGCTGTTATGGCGAATACAGCAATCGCAACAGCAGGAAATGTCGAGGAGATGGCTGAGGCATTCAAGAAAGCAATTGAAGCAGGAAGAAGTGCTTATCTTTCAGGTCTTGGAAGAACAATTGAACGAGGTGCAAGTGCATCTTCACCATTGACAGGATTTCTGGAAGACTAGGAGGCAGTTGAGATGAATGATACACATGTTAATGAAAGTATTTTAAGTGAAGAAATACTGGAAGATCAGAAGAAAAACAGAATCGATCATATGACTTATCTTCCGGGAATGGAGGATATCGGATCAGAAATCATGGATCAGGTGATCGAGGCAATGGAAGCCTATGATTATAGCAAATATACCGCAGCAGATGTGAAAAATGCACTTGCACATTCCGAACGTACTCCGGAAGATTTTAAAGCATTGTTATCACCGGCAGCCCTTCCGTTTTTGGAAGAGATTGCCCAGGCAGCTCAGAAGGAGACAAGAAAACATTTTGGAAACAGTGTGTATATGTTTACACCGATTTATATTGCAAACTATTGTGAAAACTATTGTATTTATTGTGGATTTAACTGTCATAACAAGATTAACCGCGCACAGTTGAATGCAGAGGAGATTGAGAAAGAAATGGCAGCAATCGCAGAGACAGGATTACAGGAAATCCTGATTCTGACAGGGGAAAGCCGCAACAAATCTACAGTAGAGTATATTGGAGAGGCATGCAAGATTGCAAGAAAGTATTTCAAAGTGATCGGTCTGGAAATCTATCCGGTCAATTCAGATGAGTATGCGTATCTGCATGAATGTGGAGCTGATTATGTGACAGTATTCCAGGAAACATATAATTCAGATAAGTACGAGACGCTTCATCTGGCAGGACATAAAAGAATCTTCCCATACCGTGTCAATGCACAGGAGAGAGCAGTGAAAGGTGGTATGCGAGGAGTTGGATTCGGTGCGCTTTTAGGACTGGATGATTTTAGAAAAGATGCTTTTGCAACAGGATATCACGCATATCTGTTACAGAGAAAATATCCACATGCAGAAATCGCATTTTCCTGCCCAAGACTTCGCCCGATCATCAATAATGACAGAATCAATCCGATGGATGTTCATGAGCCACAGCTTCTGCAGGTTGTCTGTGCATATCGTCTGTTTATGCCATTTGCAAGCATTACAGTTTCAACAAGAGAGTGTGCGCGTGTCAGAGATAATCTTGTAAATATTGCGGCAACTAAGATTTCAGCAGGGGTAAGTACAGGAATTGGAAGCCATGTGGATGATATCGAGGATAAGGGCGATGACCAGTTTGAGATTTCAGATGAACGTTCGGTAGATGAGGTTTATGATGCATTATTGAAAAATAATCTCCAGCCTGTTATGAGTGATTATATTTATGTGTAAGATGAAATGCGATTTATCGGAGATGGATTTGAAAATTATAGCTGTCAGTAATAGAAAACTGTGCGAAAGACCATTTTTGGAGCAGATTGAACGGGTTTGTCAGATGAAACCGCAGGCAATTATTTTGCGTGAAAAAGATCTGTCAGAAGAGGAATATCGGATTCTGTCAGAAGAAGTTCTGTCTGTTTGCAAGAAATATGAGATTCCGTGTATTTTACATAAGTTCTGGAAAACAGCATTGGAATTGGAATGTACATCTGTACATCTGCCATTGCCGGAATTAAGGAAACTTCCGGAAGGTGTGAAAGAACAATTTCAAAGAATCGGTACTTCCGTTCATTCAGTGGAAGAGGCAAAGGAAGCAGAAAGACTTGGTGTGTCTTACATGACAGCAGGACATATTTATGTTACAGATTGCAAGAAAGGTTTGGCACCGAGAGGGCTTGGATTCTTAAAAGATGTCTGCAGTACTCTGAATGTTCCGGTATATGCGATTGGTGGAATCAAGTTTGATGAAAAACAGTGGGAAGAATTGAAACAAAATGGTGCTTCCGGAGGATGCATTATGTCCGGAATGATGGAACTATAAACCATGAGATATCATGAAATAGAATTAATGAAGCAATACAAATTAACTTGACCTGAACCGGGCTTTACATAGTATAATAAATGCACTTGATTACGAGGATTTATGAAATTGTAATTGGGTGCATTTTTTGCATGAAAAGAATTACGATTGATAGAAAAAATCAGAACAGCAAGAAGGTAAAGACAGGGTTACTGTTCATTCCCGTGTCAATCACTCCGCTGATTGACACGGAGGATGCGTGTTTTGACTTGAATGCATCTCGCCCCATCGCCAAAGGCGATTTAAAATGGCGAGATGCGTTGCTGGTCGCACATCGTGTGAACAGTAACAAGACAGGAGGAAAAAGATGCAGGATGAATTACATAATAAATTAGCACATTTAAAAGAGTACATAAAAGAACTGGACAGTGTTGCGATTGCATTTTCCAGTGGAGTTGATTCTACATTTTTATTAAAGGTGGCACATGAGATATTGGGAGATAATGTGATGGCGATCACAGTACAATCCGGTTCCTTTCCAAAGAGAGAACTAAATGAGGCAATTGCATTTTGCAAAAAAGAAGATATTCGTCATAAGGTCTGTCAGGTGGATGAAATGAAGATTGAAGGATTTTCTCAGAACCCACCGAACAGATGTTATTTATGCAAGCATGCACTGTTTGAAAAGATTGGAGTAATTGCAGAGAAAAATGAAATTGCTTATGTTGCAGAAGGTTCTAATATGGATGATCTTGGCGACTACAGACCGGGGCTTCAGGCTGTGGCGGAATTAGGAGTAAAAAGTCCACTGCGCGAAGTAGGACTTACAAAAACGGAGATTCGTGAATTGTCAAAAGAGATGGGACTTTCAACCTGGGAAAAGCCATCTTTTGCCTGTCTGGCTTCAAGATTTGTATACGGAGAAACAATCAGCAAAGAGAAGTTGATCATGGTGGAAAACGCGGAACAGTTATTGCTTGAACATGGCTTCCGGCAATTTCGTGTCCGTATGCATGGAAGGATGGCGAGGATCGAAGTAATGCCGGAAGAGTTTTTGAAGTTGCTTCAGGAAGAAGTCCGTGAGGATATTGTAAAACAATTTAAGCAGTTCGGATTCACTTATGTTACAATGGATCTAACAGGGTACAGAATGGGAAGTATGAATGAAACCCTGGATAAGAAGAATTAGAATGAGGCGAAAAAGATGGAACAAAAGGAAATGATAGATCTTTTAAGACAGGTAGCATCCGGAACAATGGATGTAGAACAGGCAGCTTTGAAGTTAAAAGAAGAGCCTTTTGAAGATCTTGGTTTTGCCAAGATTGACCATCACAGAGCCATGCGCCAGGGTGTGGCAGAAGTGATTTATGGAGAAGGAAAAACACCGGAACAGATTTTCCGGATTGCAGAAGCAATGAAGGAAAAGGGACAGAAAGCAGTCCTGATCACAAGAATGAATAAGGAGTCAGCAATTTACGTGGGAGAACGCCTGGAACTTCAATATGATGAAGCCAGCCGGATTGGGTTTATAGGCGAAGCACCAATAAAAGATGGAGACGGGAAAATAGTTGTGGCAACAGGCGGGACAAGCGATATCCCTGTTGCAGAAGAGGCTGCAAGAACAGCAGAGACACTTGGAAATGAAGTGGTCCGTTTATATGATGTAGGTGTCGCAGGAGTACATCGTCTGCTTGGACATCTCGACGAATTAATGGAAGCTCGTGTCATTATTGCTGTAGCCGGAATGGAAGGAGCACTCGCCAGTGTGATTGGAGGACTGGTGGATTGCCCGGTGATCGCAGTTCCGACAAGTGTTGGATATGGAGCATCTTTCGGTGGCGTATCAGCACTTCTTTCTATGTTGAATTCTTGTGCAAGCGGAGTGAGTGTTGTAAATATCGATAATGGATTTGGCGCGGGATTTCTTGCGAGCCGGATCAATCACATAGAGAGGAGAACGAAGGAATGAGGACATTATATTTAGACTGTGGGATGGGAGCAGCAGGGGATATGCTGACGGCTTCATTATTGCAATTGTTTTCAGAACCTGTAAAACAGGTGAAAAAGTTGAATGATCTGAAAATCCCGGGGGTAAAATATCAGTTGGTGGCGTGTACAAGAGGCGGAATCAGAGGATATCAGGTCCGCGTGTTTGTGAAAGGACAGGAAGAAGAGAATCCTCATATGCAGACGGAAGAGCAGATCGGACATAAATCAGAAGAACCAGAGAAGCATACACAAGAACACGGACATCACTCAATGTCTCAGATCGTTCGTCTGATCAATCGGTTAAAAATTGAAGATCAGGTAAAACAGGACGCAGTTGCAGTTTATAAATTGATTGCAAAGGCGGAAGGAAAGGCGCATGGTCAGCGCATGGATGAAATCCATTTCCATGAGGTTGGGACGATGGATGCAGTGGCTGATGTTGTGGCTGTCTGCTATTTGCTGAATGAACTTCAGGTGGATCAGATTCTTGCATCACCGGTTCGTGTCGGATATGGTCATGTGAAATGTGCACATGGAATCCTTCCGGTGCCGGCACCGGCAACAGCGTATCTGATGAAAGAAATTCCAATGTATGCAGGAGACCTGGAGGGAGAATTCTGTACACCGACAGGAGCCGCACTTCTGAAGCATTTTGTTAAAAAGTATGAACAGATGCCGGTTCTGCAGATGGAAGAAATCGGTTATGGTTTTGGAAAAAGAGAGTATGAAAGACTGAACTGTGTGCGTGCGATTCTTGGAGAAACGCAAGACAAGGTAGAAGAAGAAATCCTGGAACTGTGCTGTAATCTGGATGATATGACTTCGGAAGAAATCGGGTATGCGACAGAGCTTCTGATCAAAGAAGGCGCATTGGATGTTTACACATCCTCCATTCAGATGAAGAAAAACCGGCCGGGGATTCTGCTTACATGTATGTGCAGGGCAGAGCAGAAAGAGTATTTTCTACAGCTGATATTCAAACACACTTCAACACTTGGTGTCAGAGAGTATTTTTGTAGAAGATATGGACTTAAGCGGAAAATAGACGAAGTGCAGACAGAATATGGAACCGTTCATGTGAAGAGAGCATCCGGATATGGAGTGGTGAAAGAAAAACTCGAGTATGATGATGTTTCCAAAATTGCAGAAGAACATAGCTGGTCTGTAGCAGAGGCAAGAAATAGGATCTATGGAAAATTATAATTTTAATATACAGGAAGAATTAAAAAAGCTTCCGGGAAGGCCGGGAGTCTATCTGATGCATGATGAGACGGATCAGATTATCTATGTCGGAAAAGCAATCAGCCTGAAAAACCGTGTGCGGCAGTATTTTCAAAGCAGCAGGAATAAAGGGGTTAAGATCGAACAGATGGTAACACATATCCGCCGCTTTGAATATATTGTGACAGATTCGGAACTGGAAGCACTTGTTCTGGAATGTAATCTGATCAAGGAACATCGGCCCAAATATAATACGATGCTTATGGATGACAAAGCGTATCCGTTTATAAAAGTAACAACCGGTGAAGCATATCCACGCATTATGCTGGCACGTCAGATGAAAAAAGATAAAGCACGTTATTTCGGCCCCTATACAAGCTCACAGGCGGTGCGTGACACAATTGATCTGATCCATAAGCTGTATCATATAAGAAGCTGTAATCGTTCACTTCCAAAAGACATTGGAAAAGAGCGTCCGTGTCTGAATTATCATATCAAGCAGTGTGAGGCACCGTGTCAGGGATACATTTCCCAGGAAGAATACCGGAAATCCATTGATGAGGTGATCCGTTTTCTAAATGGAAATTTTGATATGATTTTAAAAGATCTGGAAGATAAGATGATGGCTGCTTCGGAGGCACTGGAATTTGAGAAAGCAATCGAATATAGAGAGTTATTAAATAGTGTGAAAAAGGTGGCTCAGAAACAGAAGATTACAGATTCCAGTGGGGAAGACAGAGATGTCATGGCAGTTGCATGCCAGGACGAAGATGCAGTTGTACAGGTCTTTTTTATCCGTGGCGGAAGATTGATCGGGAGAGACCATTTCTATCTTAGAATCAGCGAAGAGGATAAAAAATCTGAAATTCTTAACAGTTTTATCAAACAGTATTATGCAGGAACCCCTTTTCTTCCGGGTGAACTGATGCTGCCGGAAGAAATCGAAGAGCAGGAACTTCTTGAATCCTGGCTGAGCGCGAAGAAGGGGCAGAAAGTAACGATCCGTGTGCCGAAGAAAGGTACAAAAGAAAAGCTGGTAGAACTGGCGGAAGAGAATGCGAGGATGGTTCTGTCTAAAGATAAAGAGCGGCTAAAGAGGGAAGAAGGACGCACGATCGGTGCAGTGAAGGAGATAGCATCTTTACTGGGACTGGAACAGATCGTCCGTATGGAAGCATATGATATTTCTAATACAAATGGTTTCGAATCGGTAGGCTCTATGGTTGTCTATGAGAAAGGAAAACCAAAGCGGAATGATTACAGGAAGTTCAAAATCAAGAGTGTGAAAGGACCGGATGATTATGCGAGCATGAGAGAAGTTCTTACGCGTCGTTTTACACATGGATTAAAAGAACGTGAGGAGAATGCGGAAGCTGGGAAATTCACAACATTTCCGGATTTAATTTTGATGGATGGAGGCCGTGGACAGGTAAATATTGCATTGCAGGTGCTTGATGAGTTGAAGCTGAATATTCCGGTCTGTGGTATGGTGAAAGATGACAATCATAGAACAAGAGGATTATATTACAATAATGTGGAAATCCCGATTGACCGCAATTCAGAAGCATTTAAACTGGTCACAAGAATTCAGGATGAAGCCCATCGGTTTGCAATCGAGTTCCACAGGCAGCTGCGTGGCAAAGGGCAGGTACATTCCGTTTTGGATGATATTGAAGGAATCGGTCCGGCCAGAAGAAAGGCATTGATGCGGCATTATCTGAGCCTGGATGCAATCCGGAGCGCAACAGTAGAAGAACTGGCGCAGCTTCCGTCAATGAATGAGAAGGCAGCAGAATCGGTTTATCAATTCTTTCATGATTAAGGGTTTTATCGAAAAGAAAATCATGATATACTTATGTACAGGCGATGGGACATGTAGGGAAATGTTGGATTTATGCGAGCAGTAAATATCATATATCTCTTGAGCTTATCAAGGCAGCATGTCTGAAACGAAAAGAGATACAGGAAAAGGAGATTACAAGATGAGTGGTGTGAAATTAACCGATATCGTTGAAAAGATGAATCTGAAAAATCTCACTCCGGAAGTGGATATCACAGAACGTGAAGTTCTTGTTCCGGATGTGAACAGACCGGCACTTCAGCTGGCAGGATTTTTCGATCATTTTGATCTGAATCGTGTACAGATTATAGGGAATGTAGAGTGTGCCTATCTGGAGACTTTGGAAGACGAGAAAAGAGTTGAGATTTATCAGAAACTTCTGGAACATAAAGTACCATGTATTATTTTCAGCAATGAACTTCAGCCGGATGAAAGCTTCATTGAGATTGCTCAGAAAAATGATATTCCGGTATTCGGTACATGTAAGAAGACATCCTCCTTTATGGGAGAACTGATCCGTTGGCTTAATGTAAAACTTGCTCCGTGCATTTCCATTCATGGAGTGCTTGTTGACGTATATGGTGTCGGAGTTCTGATCATGGGAGAAAGTGGAATCGGTAAGAGCGAAGCAGCTCTTGAACTGATCAAGCGTGGACATCGTCTTGTGACGGATGATGTGGTTGAGATCCGCAAAGTCAGTGACGATACACTGGTTGGTTCTGCACCGGATATCACAAGACATTTTATCGAGCTGCGTGGTATCGGAATCGTGGATGTAAAGTCTATGTTCGGTGTACAGAGCGTAAGAGAAACACAGAATATCGATCTGGTCATTACTCTGGAAGACTGGAGCAGAGAGAAAGAATACGACAGACTTGGTCTGGAGGAGGAATATACAGAATTTCTTGGAAACCGAGTTGTCTGCCATAATATTCCAATCCGTCCGGGGCGTAATCTGGCGATCATCGTAGAATCTGCTGCAGTTAACCACAGACAGAAGCAGATGGGATACAACGCTGCACAGGAATTGTACAAACGTGTGCAGGAGAATCTGGCAAAGAGAAGAAAATAAAACAAAAGAGAAACAGAGGATGCGGTACAAATGTTACAGAGTACCGCATTCTCATGTGAAATATAAAAAGAAACGGAGATAGATTTATGAAATATTGTTTTGGTGTTGATATCGGGGGAACAACGGTTAAACTTGGTCTGTTCAGTGAGGCAGGTGCTATTGTAGAGAAATGGGAGATCGTGACAAGAACTGAGAATGAAGGTGCGGCGATTCTTCCGGATGTTGCAGAAGCAATCAATGGTAAGTTAGAGCAGCACGGCATTGAGAAAGAACAGGTTCTTGGAATCGGTGTCGGTGTGCCGGCTCCTGTTACTGTAGATGGAATTGTCAACGGTTCTGCGAATCTTGGCTGGAAATATAAGAATGCGAAGAAAGAGCTGGAAGAACTGACAGGATTGACAGCAGAGTTTGGAAATGATGCGAATGTCGCAGCACTTGGCGAGATGTGGAAAGGCGGCGGTGTTGGTTACCGTAATATGATCATGGTCACACTTGGAACAGGTGTTGGTGGTGGCATTATCATCAATGGAAAGATACTGACGGGAGAGAACGGAGCAGGTGGAGAGATTGGTCATATGTGTGTGAATCTGGAAGAGACAGATACTTGCGGATGTGGCGGACACGGATGTCTGGAGCAGTATGCATCAGCAACAGGTATCTCCCGTCTTGCAAGAAAGAAGATGGAGCATGAGACACGTGCAACAATCCTGACAAAAGAAGACCTTTCTGCAAAAGCTGTTTTCGATGCAGTCAAAGAAGGAGACGAAGTTGCGATTGAAGTTGCGACAGAGATGGGAAATTACTTAGGACATGCAATGGCAGATATGGCAGCAGTACTGGATCCGGCTGTATTTGTAATTGGTGGTGGAGTGTCCAAAGCAGGAGAAGTTCTGCTTTCATTTATCGAAAAACCATTTATGGAAAAAGCGTTCTTTGCAAATAAGAATGTGAAGTTCAAGCTTGCTACTCTTGGAAATGATGCAGGAATCTGCGGAGCAGCTAAGCTGGTACTTGAGGATTGATAAAAGTATAACAAGTGCAGAATAAATAGTAGAAAGAAAAAAGAGGAGATTTTTACAGATGTTGGATATCTGTGAAATCCCTCTTTTTTCTTTGGGAAATCTATTATGCAAGCACCTTTTTGAAACTAACTTTAAAGTATATGGTTTCTGCAATCGCTGTGAGTCCCCAGGAGAAGATGTACAGCAGATACAGAGATGGAATTGTATGGAAGTAAGCAAATACCGTATAGATCCATATAATACGAAATACGCAGGATCCCATGATAACAATAAATGTAGGAGCAATGCTCTTGCCGATTCCTCTGGAAGATGCAATTGCACAGTCCATAAAGGCGCTGAATGCATAGGAGAATCCCATAATCCTAATTCTATGCATACCAGCTGCGATAACGGCTGGTTCTGTGGCAAACAGAGACAAGAATGGGCGCCCAAAGAAGAAGAGTGCTCCTCCGAGAAGCAGGCCTGCACTGAAAGAATAAGTAAGTGTTACGAGATAGCATTTTTTCATTCTTTCTTTATTCCCGGCTCCCCAGTTCTGGCTCATGAAACTGGAACAGGCCACATAGAAGGCAAACATAACATTGTAAATCAGATTGTCTGCATTTGCAGCTGCAGCATTTCCGGAAACCATGATCGCATCAAAGGAGTTGACTCCGGATTGAACAAAAAGGTTTGCAATCGCGAAAATCGCATTCTGAAGACCGGATGGAACACCGAGATAAAGAACTCCTTTTCCATAAATGTTATGATAACGCAGATTGCGCAGACGAACTTTACATTCATCATCGCGTCGCATCAGATGGATCAGGATCAATCCTCCTGAAACGTACTGTGCGATTGCACTGGCAGTAGCAACTCCGACAGCAGCCATATGGAATACGATAACAAAGATCAGATTCAATAGGACATTAAGTATTCCGGCAAATGCAAGGTAATACATCGGACGCTTTGTATCCCCACGGGCGCTTAAGACACCGTTGCCGAAATTATAAACTGCCGTGGCAGGCATGCCAAGTGCAAAAACTTTCATGTAGAGAACAGCCTGATCGAGCAGTTCGGGCTTTGTATTCATCATGGAAAGCATTGGTCCTGCAAAAAGCAGACAGATCAGACAGACAAAAATACCTGCCGCTGCACAGATAATGAGTGCAGAGTGAATGGTTTCTTTTGTAGCTTTCTTATCACCGGCACCGAGTTTATTGGCAACCTGGACGTTGACACCACTTCCGAGCCCGATCAGAAGTCCCGTGAACAGTGTGACAAGTGTAGTTGTCGAGCCGACAGAACCAAGTGCTTTGTAATCTGCAAAATGTCCGACAACAGCGACATCACTTAAGTTGAACATCACTTCCAAAATCTGGGAAAATATAAGAGGAACACTGAAGAAAAACATGTTTTTCCAAAGAGATCCCTGAGTCATTTCAATTGTTCGCTTTCGTCTTTTCGTTATTTCATTATTCATTCCCAAATACCCCTTTACCAGATAAAATAATGAAAGAAAACAGATAAAATTACAAAAAAAACATCACTTCCAAAAGAAAGCAATGAAAAATAACGTATTGTATTGTGCATTAATAAACCTTTTGGATGCCCCAAACATCCGTATCTGTTGTTACTGTTCACACGATGTGTGAACAGTAACGCATCTCGCCATTTTAAATCGCCTTTGGCGATGGGGCGAGATGCATTCAAGCCAAAACATGCATCCTCCGTGTCAATCAGCGAAGTGATTGACACGGGAGTGAACAGTAACTATCTGTTTTCTGGTTAAAATCCGATGATTCTTATATACAGTGTAGCATGAAAAGTGCGGGGAAACAACAGGAAAAACAATAATTTTTTTCCAATGATTCTTTTATTTTTTTAGATGAATTTAAGCCTTGAAAATAAATTTTTAATACAAAAAGATTAAAATAAATCAAGAAAAAGATTAAAATAGACTCTTGATTTCTGATTTCAGAGGAATATAATGTCAGAGTAAACAAAATACAGTTCACCAAAATTCGTTGATGAGAACAAAACCGTATCCGTCATTATTTTCAGAGAGTCTGTGGCTGGTGTGAACAGACAATAACCGGGTAAGGATATCCTCTCTAAGAAGCGGGCTGAAAGCAGATGAACATGTTGCAAGTAAACCTCGCCGGGATCCACCGTTATATGGATAGCATATGTTGGTATGTGAAGTGTCGCAGAATTAATTTTTGCGGAATTAGGGTGGTAACGCGGATTATATTCGTCCCTTTTCAGATTGAGTTCTGGAAAGGGACTTTTTTCTTTGAATATATCTCAAGAAGAATACAAATTTTAGGTGAACAAGAATCCTAAGGAGGTATTGTAATGAAAGCATTACAAAAAGTCAGCAAATTTTTATCAGATTATACTTCAGTGGTTGTTATTGCCATTGCAGTAGTGACATTCTTTGTCCCGACAATGATGGGATGGGTTAACAACGCTTTGTTTGTCGATCCGGTATCTAATAAATTTACCTGTCAGTCTATTATTATCGGAGTGATCATGTTTAGTATGGGTCTGACATTAACAACAGAGGATTTTAAGATTCTTGCGCAGAGACCGTTTGATATCTGCATCGGAGCAATCGCTCAGTATCTGATTATGCCATTCCTTGCATTTGCACTGACAAAGGCATTGAATCTTCCGGATGGAATCGCTTTGGGACTGATCCTTGTCGGATGTTGTCCTGGTGGTGTGTCATCCAATATTATGTCTTATCTGTGTGGAGGAGACGTAGCATTTTCCGTAGGAATGACAACAGTTTCAACACTGCTCTCACCAGTTATGACACCACTTATGGTTTCACTGCTGGCAAGTGGTACACATATTTCAATCAAAGGATTACCTATGTTTGTATCCATTATTGAAACAGTTATCTTCCCGGTAGCAGTAGGATTCTTACTCAACTATCTGTTAGGAAAAAATAAAACATTCAAAGAACTTCAGAAAATTATGCCTGGTATCGCAGTACTTGGACTTGCATGTGTTGTCGGCGGTGTAGTATCTTCACAGGGAAGCAAATTCTTTGAGTCCGGTGTTGTAATCTTCGTGGCAGTATTTCTTCATAATGGACTTGGATATCTGCTTGGATACGGAGCAGGTAAACTGACAGGAATGAATACAGCGAAGAAGAGAACAATCTCGATCGAGGTAGGTATGCAGAATGCAGGACTTGCAACAAACCTTGCAACAACAACAGCACAGTTTGCATCCACACCGGAGTCAGCAATCATCTGTGCAGTATCTTGTACATGGCATTCTATTTCAGGAACACTCCTTGCAGGAATGTTTGCATATTATGATAAATTCAAAGAGGACAGAGAATCCAAGAGTGTGAATACAAAAGAAGAAGCAGTATGATGTAAGTGTCAAAAGTATAAATTGCGTTTGTGCTCGCACAAATAAGCAATTTATACTTATTGACACGCCGAACACCGAAAACGGAATAAAATGGTGTGAATACGCCATTTTATGGGAGTTTGAGGTGTTCGAGGATTGCGGGAATTGCATAGCAATGGAGCAATCCGGTTACATTAGTGAGTGGCAAAATTTACTTTTGACACTCACATCACCGTATAAGAAGAATGATTGATTTAGAGGATGGTTTGACACAACGAACAAGAAACGTTCGAATGTGAGAAAACCATCCTTTTTTCTGTGTTGCATGGTGAGGAAAATCATTTTATAATAAATAAGGCAAGGGATTCTATCTGAACATAAGAAAGTAATCAGAGTTCGAAATAAAAGAGAAATACAAGAGGGGAAATGTAAATGGAAGAAAAAGAAAATACAGAAAATGCGGAGATGGGAAAACGAAAACATTCTCATGATACAAAAATAGTAATAAAGTATTATTATGAAAGGATCCGACAGAACACGGGAAATTTTCTGAAATGGATAGGGCTTTCTGTTTTGACAGGTCTGGTTGTAGGCGGTGCGAGTGCAGTATTTGCAGGATGTATCAAGGCAGCAACGGAATACAGGGATACACATAATTGGATTTTTATGCTTTTGCCGGTTGCAGGAGTTCTGATTGTATTTATGTATGAGAAGATAGGAAGGCAGGACGGAGGAACGAATCAGGTACTTGCTACAATTAAATCAAAGGATGATGTTCCGTTTCTGTCAGCACCATTGATTTTTGTGTCAACATTATTGACACATCTTACCGGCGGCTCGGCAGGAAGAGAAGGTGCGTCGATACAGTTTGGTGGAAGTATTGGAAATTGGCTTGGAAAACTGGCTCATTTAGATGAATTTGATCACCATGTGATGATTATGTGTGGAATGAGTGCAGCGTTTGCAGCCGTGTTTGGAACACCGATGGCAGCAGCAGTTTTTGCAATGGAAGTTGTGAGCGTGGGGGTAATGTATTACGCAGCACTTCTTCCTTGTGTGATCGCAGCTATCATTGCAGCAGAGTTTGCAACAGGAATGGGGATTGATCCGGAGACATTTCCAGTACATTCTATCCCGGGACTTACTGTGGAGACAGGACTTAAGATGACACTGATCGCAGTGGGGTGTGGGATTTTAAGTATTCTATTCTGTATCTTGCTAAAAACAGTGGGGCAGTTGTATGCAAAGTATCTGAAAAATCCGTATATTAGAATTGCTGTTGCAGCAGGAGTGATCATTCTGATCACAATATGTCTGAATACAAAAGATTATATGGGAGCAGGTAGTGGATTGATCGCAAGAGCTATTGAAAAGGGTGAAGCAAGACCACTTGATTTTTTATGGAAAATGTTACTTACAGCACTTACGATGCGGGCAGGATATCGTGGTGGTGAGATTGTACCGGCATTCAGTATAGGTGCAACATTTGGATGTGTTGCCGGTGGAATACTTGGATTTTCACCGGAATTAGCAGCGGCAGCCAGCATGGTTGCACTTTTCTGCGGAGTGACGAACTGTCCGATTACGGCAATGCTGATTTCATTCGAACTGTTTGGATTTTCAGGAGCAGCATATTATCTGATCGCGATATCAATCAGCTATGCGGTTTCCGGATATTATAGTTTATATAAAGATCAGACGATTGTATATTCTAAATATAAAGCAAGATATATTAACCGTAAAACAAGATAGCAGAATATTGTATCAGAGAGATACGGACAGGATGACAAGAGCAATCAGTTATATAAGTATGCGAAAAGGAGAGGCGTTTTGTATAGCCTCTCCTTTTTAGGTGTGCCTTGCGGCGCATAATTTACTTATTGAGTGGCACTTCCACCACTTCCAGTGTCGCTACCAGTAGTGCTGCCGGAAGTATCAGTATCACCTGTAGTTGTTCCGGTTGTTCCACCAGAGTCTCCGCCGGCAGCGGGTTCGGTTGTTGTTCCACCAGAGGAAGAATCCGGTGATGATGTTGCTCCAGAAGAATCGGTACCTGTAGCAGGTGTGGTTTCATCAGAACTCTCGGTGTCATCTTTCTCATAGTATTCTGATGGCGCAAAATAGTGACCACTACAGCTCTTAGTCGGAACATTGTCTTTTGAAAAATACTCTGTAATGGCAGGACAACTGCTTGTGGCAAGGAGTCCTGTTTTAGTACAAACCGTCTTTTCTTCGACAGAGGATGGAATTTCAAAGTCCTTGTACTCAAGGCCTTTTGTATCCTGGATACGTTCCATGATATTTCTCCAAAGTTTCTGATGCCAGTTCTGGCTTAATCGATCCATTGTCTTATGCTCATCATATCCACCCCATACAGACGCTGTATAATAAGGCGTAAATGCTGAAATCCACAAGTCGCGGCTTTCCTGGCTGGTACCTGTTTTAGCGGCAACAGGCATGTTGCTCAGTCTTGCAGAACCACCGGTTCCACCGGCACCGTTGACAACGTCTTCCATTGCACTTGTCAGAAGATAAGCAGTGGAGTCTTTTAAGACTTCATGTGTCTCAGGGGTTGTGTTATCGAGAAGAACATTTCCTTCATGATCCAGAACCTGTGTGTAAAGAATCGGTTTCATGTAAGTTCCACCATTGGCAATTGCTGCATAGGCAGCTGTCATCTCGATATTATATACACCGTTTGTGATACCACCAAGAGCTTTCGCCTGTGAATATTTATCATCTTCAGTCAGTGTTGTAAATCCAAAATCAAGAAGATAATCATAACTTTCCGTTTCACCAACATAGTCAGTTAATGTCTTAACGGCAAGGACGTTCATAGAATGTTCGATTCCATAACGGACACGTGTCGGACCGATATATTTTTTATCCCAGTTGTTTACGGACTGTCCGTTTTTATATTCATATTCTTCATCATCAATTGTTGTTGCAAGAGTGATCTTTCCTTCGTTAAGTGCCGGTGCATAAGCAGCAAGAATCTTGAAACAGGATCCAGGCTGTCTTGCAGAATCTGTGGCACGGTTTAGAGAAAGACTGGATTTCTTTTCGCCGCGTCCACCGACGATGGCTTTCACCTGTCCGGTATACTGATCCATCACAACAACAGAAGCCTGCGGCTGAGGTGAGAGCTCAATTCTCTCATCAACAGTGTCTCCGTCAGCCTCATTGATATTGAGCGTTGATTTAAATGCATCAACTGCTTCCTGTGCAGCTTCTTCAGAACCGTAGAGAAGAGGAGTGTCATATCCCCATGCAGTCTGAATATAAGAAGCAAGTTGTTCTTTGCTGTAGTTCTCAGAAGAACCATCTGCCCTGTGGATAGTAAGTGCGTAATCAAGCCCATATTCTGTATCACCATTGAGATAATCCCCTACATTAGCAACTTCGTCATCACAGATGGCCTGAATATCAGCATCCTGTGTAACGTTGATCGTAAGGCCGCCGCTATAGAGCAGATTATATGCCTGTGTTTCTGTATAACTCTTCTCAGTTACAAGATCATCTACAACCTGATTTATGACAGCATCGATGAAATAAGTGTAAGGTTTGGATGCAGTTGTATTTGACGCTGTTTCGGAAATGCGGTCATATACATTATCAGCCATAGCCTCATCGTATTCATCCTTTGTGATAGAGCCTTGTTCCTTCATGTTTTTCAGTACTTTTTCCCGTCTTTTTGCATTATTCTCCGGGTTGCTGACAGGATTCAGATTCGACGGACTCTGAGTGATCGCTGCGATAACTGCACATTCAGAAAGAGTCAGGTCTTTTGCATCTTTATTAAAGTAACGCTGTGCGGCTGTCTGAACTCCGAGGCATCCCTGACCTAAATTGATTGTGTTCATGTATGCTTCAAGAATCTCTTCCTTACTCATCTCTTTTTCAATCTTTAGTGCAAGGTACTGTTCCTGGATTTTACGTTCAATTCGCTGATACTTACTCTCATTGATGAAATTAGGGAATACATTATTTTTGATCAGCTGCTGGGTTAATGTGCTGGCTCCTTCTGTGAAATGGAAGCCATGTGCAACACCATTGACACCGGCACGGATAATTCCCTGGATATCAATACCATTATGCTTGAAGAAACGTTCGTCCTCGATCGCAACAAAAGCTTTTCCCATGTATGGTGAAATCTCGTCATATTTCTTGTAAACACGGTTAGAATCAGAGTCTTTGAGTTGCTCAAGCAAAGTTCCATTGGAATCGACAATATTCGTTGTATAGCCCTGTGGCATAATGTCCTTTGCTGTGACTTCCGGTGTATTGTCAATCACTTTTTTTACATATATGCCAACTCCGGCTGCCCCAATGACGATCAAAAGCAGAAAACAAATAATGAGGGCTTTGAAAAAACGTACGCCGACTCGCTTCTTTTTCCTTTTCTTTTTAGAAGAAATTCGCTTTTTTCTTCTAGAAAGATTCGATTTTCCGTAATTCACGTATAATATCCTCCTTTATTGACTTCTATGATTATATCAAATTTACCGATGTAAATAAAGGTAAATTTGAAAAGTTCAAATTTTCCTGAAAATCTTAAGAAAAAATACAGTTTTATATAGAAAAGCATGGTATATTAGATAAAGAAATATTTTCAAATATAGCAAAAATAAAAAAAGGAATGGGAGACTGAAAAATGGAAATCTACCATACAATATATAAGGGCGGAGACGGAGAAATTGTTGAAAAGAAATCCAGATTTATTGCAGAAGTGCATCCGGTCACATCAGAAGAAGAAGCCATGGAGATTTTAGAGAAGACAAGAAAGCAGTACTGGGATGCGAGACATCATTGCTGGGCTTACATTATAGGAAGGAATCCGGCGGCAGAAAGAATGAGTGATGATGGAGAACCGGCAGGGACAGCAGGAAAGCCTATTCTGGAGGTGATCCGTGGGAGAGAACTGACGAATGTACTTGTAATTGTTACAAGATATTTTGGAGGTACGCTTCTTGGAACGGGGGGACTGGTCAGGGCTTATACGGCAGCAACGATCGAAGGATTGAAGAACAGTGAGAGCATTGCAAGGATTCATGGGGTGAAACTCGGAATTGAGACGAATTATACGGATTTGGGAAAAATTCAATATCTGATTGCAAATCGAAATCTGGATCAATTAGAACCTGTTTACACAGATAAGGTTGAAATGACAGTGTTTGTTCCAACAGATGAGATGGGAAGCCTGCGGGCTGAACTGATGGAAGGGACAAACGGTCAGGTGGTTCTGGATGAAGAGACAACCTGTTGGTTTGCAAGGACAGAAGATGGAATTAAGATTTTTGATGAAGAATGATTCTCATAGAAGATGTTGTTTTGTGAGATAGAAAGGACCCCCTGCCGGAATATCTGGCAGGGGGTCCTTTCCTTTAAGTGTGTGTCATATAACATTCAATAAATCTACTTATACTGAATAGATATGTTCTATGAGAATTCTGGTTCGATCAAACCAAATGAACCATCTTTTCTTTTGTATACTACATTGACTTCATCAGTCTCGGCATTGGAGAATACGAAGAAGTTATGTCCGAGAAGTTCCATCTGAACACAGGCATCTTCTGGAAACATTGGTTTAATACCAAACTTCTTTGTACGAACGATACGAACTTCATCGTCTTCTGTTGTCTCTTCTTCTGAATCAAAGAATTCTTTTCTGAAGCTGTTACCTGATGGAGCATATGATGTAGGATGTCCCTGATTACGAGCAACCAGTTTGTTCTTATATTTGCGAAGCTGGCGTTCGATGATCTCTTCTACAAGATCAATGGAAACATACATATCATTGCTTGTCTGCTCAGAACGGATAATATTTCCTTTGACTGGGATTGTTACCTCAATTTTCTGACGTCCTTTTTCTACACTGAGCGTTACATTGATTTCTGTTTCAGGAGTGAAGTACCTTTCAAGTTTTCCTAATTTCTGTTCGATAGCATCCTTTAATCCCGGTGTTACCTCGATGTTTTTTCCGCTGATAATAAATTTCATGCTGCTCAACTCCTTTGTTCAAATTATACAGAAGAATGATTAGATTACTTCTGTATCATGGTTATATTATAACATGAAAAAGATTTTCTGTATACAATAAATCGTCCTAAAATTATGAAAATTTTCAAAACTTTAGGACGATTTTAAAATTATCAGATAATTAATGAATGCTATTTTGATCGGCGAGCATAAGTTTCAAACACGAATATTATTTATTGATCGTGCTGCGTTTTCTCATTCTGGAATCCAGAATCTTCTTGCGGATACGCAGATTTTCCGGTGTTACTTCAAGAAGTTCATCGGTATCAATAAAGTCAAGTGCCTGTTCGAGGCTGAGAACGCGCGGAGGTGTCAGACGAAGTGCTTCATCTGCGCTGGAAGAACGTGTGTTAGTAAGATGTTTTGTCTTACATACGTTCAGTTCGATATCTTCAGCTTTACCATTCTGTCCGATAACCATACCGGAATATACTTTCTCACCGGCTCCGATGAAGAGAGTACCACGCTCCTGGGCACTGTACAAACCATAAGTTACGGATTCACCAGTCTCAAATGCGATCAGAGATCCCTGCTTACGATACTGGATATCTCCTTTGTATGGTGCATATCCTTCAAAGCTTGTGTTGATGATACCATTTCCTTTTGTATCCGTCATGAACTCACCACGGTATCCGATCAGTCCACGTGCCGGGATAAGGAATTCGAGACGAGTATATCCACCGTTTGACGGAGTCATGTTGCGGAGTTCACCTTTTCTCTGACCGAGTTTTTCAATAACAATTCCAGTGAACTCATCAGGAACATCAATATAAGCAAGTTCCATAGGCTCAAGTTTTTTGCCATTTTCATCTGTGTGATACAGAACTTCAGCTTTACTTACTGCAAACTCGTATCCTTCACGACGCATGTTCTCAATAAGAACAGAAAGGTGAAGCTCACCACGACCGGATACTTTGAAGCTGTCTGCATTTTCTGTCTCTTCTACTCGAAGGCTGACATCTGTGTTCAGCTCACGGAAAAGACGGTCACGCAGATGACGGGATGTAACGAATTTACCTTCCTGTCCTGCAAACGGGCTGTCGTTTACGATAAACTGCATGGAGATTGTTGGCTCAGAAATCTTCTGGAACGGAATGGCTTCCGGATTCTCAGGAGAGCAGAGAGTATCTCCGATGGAAATATCTGTGATACCTGATACAGCAACAATAGATCCGATTGTAGCTTCTTTTACTTCTACACGGTTCAGTCCGTCGAATTCATAGAGTTTACCAATTTTTACACGCCGCTGTTTGTCAGGATCATGATGGTTTACAACAACCATATCCTGGTTCACGGAAATTGTACCGTTTTCTACTTTACCAACTCCGATACGACCAACATATTCATTGTAGTCGATCGTGCTGATCAGCATCTGGGTCGGAGCTTCCGGATCACCTTCCGGAGCAGGAATGTAGTCAAGGATTGTCTCGAACAGTGGTTTCATATCCTGTTTCTCGTCAGAGAGATCAAGGACAGCAACACCAGCTTTTGCAGAAGCGTATACAAAAGGACACTCAAGCTGCTCATCTGAAGCGCCGAGATCGATAAAGAGTTCAAGAACCTCATCAATTACGGCATCCGGTCTTGCTTCCGGACGGTCAATCTTATTGATACATACGATAACAGGAAGTTCCAGCTCAAGTGCTTTTCTCAGAACGAATTTTGTCTGAGGCATAGCACCTTCAAATGCATCAACAACAAGTACAACACCATTTACCATCTTAAGAACACGTTCTACTTCTCCACCGAAGTCAGCATGTCCAGGTGTGTCAATGATATTGATCTTAACACCATTATAATGAACGGCAGTATTCTTAGAAAGGATTGTAATTCCACGCTCACGCTCAATGTCATTAGAGTCCATGACACGTTCTTCTACTTCCTGATTCTCACGGAATACACCGCTCTGTTTTAAAAGCTCGTCAACCAGAGTTGTCTTACCATGGTCAACATGGGCGATAATTGCAACATTTCTCACATCTTCACGTTTTGTTTTCATAATCTAAACACTCTTCCTTATTATACAAAAAATATTTATCTGTAACATAACTTCATTATTTTATCACAAAAAATGAAATTTACAAGAAAAAGTTAAAATCTGATGTTTTATGTATCTTTTCAAATACAATTTAAAGTCAACAGGAGCATTTTGTGCTGAAGAAGAGGGGGGAGATTTTGAATTCGATTTTAAGTACGAAAAAGGTCGAATGTTTTTTCTGTAAAAAATAGTTCTATTTCATTACAATAAGACATACATTAGGTAATGACTTAAAATACCAGCCAGAGGAAGGGAGAATTATAAATTATGTCAGATAAGATTATTGAAAACAACCAGGTGACAGTTATTGGAGAGGTGGTATCAGAGTTTACATACAGCCATGAGGTCTTTGGAGAAGGTTTCTATATGGTAGAACTTCTTGTAAAGCGGTTAAGTAACTCTTGTGACCGGATTCCGGTCATGATATCAGAACGTCTCATTGACGTAACACAGGATTGCCGTGGAAAATATTTAATGGTGTCTGGTCAGTTCAGATCCTATAATCGTCATGAGGAGACAAAAAACAGACTGGTTCTTTCTGTGTTTGCGAGAGAAATAGAATTTATCGAGGAAGAACCGGATGGAGCAAGAACAAATCATATACTTCTCGAAGGATATATGTGTAAGCGTCCGGTCTACAGAAAAACACCTCTTGGAAGAGAAATTGCAGATATTCTGCTAGCAGTGAACAGACCGTATGGAAAATCTGATTATATTCCATGTATCTGCTGGGGGAGAAATGCAAGATATGCTTCAAACTTTGATGTAGGGGAACATGTCAGAATATTCGGAAGAATCCAAAGCAGAGAGTATGTGAAGAAATTGTCAGAGACACAAACAGAGACAAGAATCGCATATGAGGTCTCCGTCAGTAAACTGGAGTGTGTGGAAGAATTCTAAGGGTGGATTGTTTCATTATTTAAAACTTTGTGAAAAGGATATCATATATTGAGATAACAACTCAAATGTGATATTCTTTTTTATATGATATTTCGGAAAATAAGAGTGTGATGAAAGAAAAAACAGGTAGTGCTGATAGACAGTAGTTCTGAAAAATCATGGAATACTTGAGGTTTCATACAGGAGGAAGATACAGATGGTTAAGATATTAATGCACGGATGCAACGGAAAAATGGGACGCATGATCACAGAAATTGTGAAGAATGAAGAAGATGCAGTGATTGCGGCAGGCGTCGACAAGTTCACAGGAATTCCAAATGATTATCCGGTATTTGAGGAGATCACACAGTGTGATGTGGATGTAGATGTAGTGATTGATTTTTCTAATGCGGGAGCAGTGGATGAATTGTTAGATTACTGTGTGAAGAAGAGTCTTCCGGTTGTTCTTTGTACAACAGGGCTTTCAGATGAACAGTTAAAGAAGGTAGATGAGTGTTCTGAGAAGATTGCAGTTCTTAAGTCTGCGAATATGTCAATGGGAATCAACCTGTTACTGAAACTTTTGAAAGATGCTGCCAAAGTACTTGCACCGGCAGGCTATGATATTGAACTTGTTGAGAAACACCATAATCAGAAGCTGGATGCGCCAAGCGGAACAGCACTTGCATTGGCAGACTCTATTAATGACGCAATGGGAAATGAATACGAGTATGTGTATGACAGAAGTCAGGTGAGAAAGAAGCGAGACGCAAAGGAAATTGGTATTTCAGCAGTTCGTGCAGGAACAATCGTAGGAGAACATGAGGTGATTTTTGCAGGAACAGATGAAGTGATTGAATTTAAACATACTGCATATTCAAGAAGCGTATTTGCCAAAGGTGCAGTTGAGGCAGGAAAGTTCCTTGCGGGACAGCCAGCCGGCATGTATGACATGGGAGATGTGATTCAGTTTTAGTACTGGAGGAATAATAGCCGGTAAACCGGCGGGAAAAAGATCCGGTAAATAGATCCCGGTAAGGGGAAGATTTCGGGTCTGGAGGAGATTGTATATGGAAAATATGGAAAACCGTTATTTAGACAGGTTGTCGGATCTTTATCCGACAATTGCAGCTGCATCTACGGAGATTATTAATCTGCAGGCAATTTTGAACCTTCCGAAGGGGACAGAACATTTTCTGACGGATGTACATGGAGAAGATGAAGCTTTTTCTCATGTTCTGAGGAATGGGTCTGGTGCCGTGAGAAGTAAGATTGAAGATGTTTTTGGTAATACAATGAGTGTAAAGGACAAAAAAGCACTGGCAACATTGATTTACTATCCGAAAGCGAAGATGGAACAGGTGAAGCGGACGGAGTCGAATATGGATGACTGGTATCGAGTGAATCTGTATCGTCTGATAGAAGTAAGTAAGCGTGCAGCAAGTAAATATACAAGATCTAAAGTGAGAAAATCACTGCCGAAGGATTTCTCTTATGTGATCGAAGAATTGATTACCGAGAAAGCGGAAGTCAGTGACAAAGAGTCCTATTATAATGAAATTATTTCTACAATCATCAGGATCGGACGGGCAGAAGAATTTATTGCAGCAATTTCAGAACTGATCCAGCGTCTGGTTGTGGATCATCTGCATATTGTCGGTGATATTTATGACAGAGGACCGGGACCGCATCTTATTATGGATAAGCTGCTGAAATATCATTCTGTTGATATCCAGTGGGGAAACCATGATGTTGTATGGATGGGAGCAGCGGCCGGACAGTTGGGCTGCATTGCAAATGTGATTCGTATCTGCGCCAGATATGGAAACCTGGATATTATAGAAGATGGTTATGGTATCAACCTGCTTCCACTGGCTACATTTGCTATGAGGATGTACAAGGATGATCCATGCACCTGTTTTAAATTGAAAGGTACTGACAGACCGGAATCTGATGAGATGCAGATGAATCTGAGAATACATAAAGCGATTTCAATTATTCAGTTTAAAGTAGAAGGCCAGATTATAGAGAGGCAGAAAGGATTCCATTTGGAGAATCGTGCGTTACTGCATAAGATTGATTATCAGAAAGGTACGATTAATCTGGAAGGAAAAGAATATAAGCTCCTGGATACAAATTTCCCGACAATAGATCCAAAGAACCCATATAAACTGACTTCTGAAGAGGAAGAAATTATGGATCGTCTGGTGCATGCTTTTGTGGGATGTGAAAAATTGCAGGAACATATGCGTTTCCTTCTTGCGAAAGGTGGTTTGTATAAGGTATATAACAATAATCTGTTGTATCATGGATGTGTACCGTTAGATGCGAAGGGGAACCTGAAAGAAGTGGAAATTTTCGGAAAGAAATATCGTGGAAAGGCCTTGTATGATGTGTTGGAAAGTTATGTGAGAAAAGGATTTTTTGCATTGGATCCAAAGGAGCGGGAAGATGGAAAAGATACAATGTGGTATATCTGGCTACATCCGGACTCACCGTTATTTGGAAAGAACAAGATGGCGACCTTTGAAAGATATTTCCTTGCAGAGAAGGAAACACATATAGAAAAGAAAAATCCATACTATGCTCTGCTTGAAAATGAGACAGTTGTGGATAATATCATGATAGAATTTGGATTGGATCCAAAAGAGGATACACACATTGTAAATGGTCATGTGCCGGTTAAGAGAAAAGATGGCGAGAGTCCGATCAAGTGTAATGGTAAAGTAATGGTTATTGATGGGGGATTTTCAAGAGCATATCAGAAAGAAACCGGAATTGCAGGATACACGCTGGTTTATAATTCGTATGGATTACTTTTGGTAGCACATGAACCATTTGAGTCTACAGAAGCAGCAATTAAGAAGGAAAATGACATTCATTCAGAGACAGTGGTAGTGACCAGAGTGAACGAGAGACGTCTTGTTGGTGACACCGACGCTGGAAGGAAATTAAAAGAACAGATTAAAGATCTTGAATGGCTGCTGGCGTCGTACAGAAATGGTCAGATTATAGAAAAACTGTAAATAATTGTTTATGCTGATTATAGCCTCCGGCAGGATTGCAGAGGTGCGCAGTAGAAGTATGTCATGCAATTGCATGACGCGCACCTCGCAGCAAGAATGCCGAGGCATTCTTGAATTAGGACTGAAGATAGAAAGGATTACTAGAATGGAAAAAGACTTAAATCTTCCGGAAGGAACAGAAGTAACAGAACCGCTGAAAATCTATCTGAATGAGATTGGACAGATCCCTTTGCTGTCAGAAGAAGAGGAAAGGGATCTGGGGTGTAAAAGTGCTTCAGGAGATGAGGATGCAAGGAGAAAGCTGGAAGAGGGGAATCTACGCCTGGTGGTATCTCTCGCAAAACATTATACTGGAAGAGGGATTACACTCATGGATCTGATCCAGGAGGGAAATATTGGTCTCATGCATGCAGCAGAGAAATATGATTATACAAAGGAAAATCGATTTTCCACATATGCATCCTGGTGGATCAAAGAAGCAATGCAGCGGGCAATCGATCAGCAGTCACGAGAAATCCGTGTGCCGGTTCATGTTGCAGAGAATATGAAGAAAGTACAGAAAATTTCAAAAGATCTTCAGCAGAAATTTGGAAGAGAGGCTACACCAGAAGAGATAGCAGAAGAGATGAAGGATAAATCACCGGAATTTGTAAAGGAGATTTTGTCATATCTTCAGAATCCGGTTTCACTGGAAACTCCGGTAGGAGAAGATGGGGAGAATAATCTTGGTGATATGGTTGAAGATAAGGATGCAACAACGCCGGAAGATGCTATGAATCAGCTTGTGCAAAAAGAAGAAGTACAGGAATTGTTAGAGTCACTTAATGATAGAGAACGTCAGGTGATCCGTTTGAGATTTGGTCTGGAAGATGGAAAAACACATACGTTGGAAGAAATCGGTGATGAACTGAATGTGACAAGAGAACGCGTACGCCAGATTGAAGCCAGAGCGATGGAGAAACTTCGCAGCAAAGCGACAAAACTGTAAAAAATTTCTTTTGAATAAATATTGAAAAATTGCAGATAGTAAAGACACAATATTTATTTGAAAGGAAGACAAAAATGAGGAGAATAAGAAAATTGCTTGTCTGTGTGATGTGCGTACTGATGCTTTGCAGTCTCGCTGGTTGTGGAAACAACACAGGAACAGCGAATGACAATCTCAATGATGCGACATCCGGTGAAAACTATGATGGAAGTGGAGAAAATGGTAATAATACCGGAAATAATGCGGGAGACCAGAATGGAGATAGTATCCTAGATGACGCGGTTGACGATGTAACGGATGGCGTGGATGATGTTACAGACGATATCACAAATGGTGTTGATGATGCAGCCGATGATCTGACGCAGGAGAATGGCGTGCAGAACAAGATGCAGAATAACGAGTGATCAATATGCCGTAGGCCGGAAACGGAACTGCGGCATTTTTCTAAAAGAAGGAGAGACAGGATGAGATTCAGACCATGTATTGATATACATAATGGAAAAGTGAAACAGATTGTGGGCGGAAGCCTGAAAGATGAAGGAAATCAGGCCAGCACAAACTTTACGTCAGAACTGGATGCAGCATGGTATGCAAGACAGTATCAGAAAGATCACCTGAAAGGCGGCCATATAATTCTTTTAAATCCAGTTGGATCAGAATACTACGAGGCGACGAAAAAGCAGGCGATGGGAGCTCTGGCGGCATACCCGGGTGGAATGCAGATCGGTGGTGGAATTACAGCAGATAATGCACAGGAATATCTAGATTCAGGAGCAAGTCATGTGATCGTGACTTCTTATGTGTTTCAAGACGGGATTTTTCATGAAGAGAGACTGCAGAAATTAGTAAATGCAGTTGGCAAAGAACATGTGGTTTTAGATCTTAGCTGCAGAAGAAAAGATGGTAAATTTTACGTGGTTACTGACCGCTGGCAGAAGTTCACAGAACTTGCATTATCACACAAGGTGTTAAATGAGCTTTCAAAATATTGTGATGAATTCCTGATCCATGGTGTAGATGTGGAGGGGAAAGGTGCCGGAATGGAAACAGAATTAGTAAGGATGCTTGGGAGCTGGGACGGAATCCCAATCACTTATGCCGGTGGAATCGGATCAATGGAAGATCTGGAGAGATTTCGAAAAGAGAGCGGCGGAAAAGTAGACTTTACAATCGGAAGCGCTCTTGATCTGTTTGGCGGGAAAATTCCATATGCAGAAGTTTGTAGTTACTGTTCACTCCCGTGTTAATCACTCCGCTTGTAAATCCACAGAATGTTAACACTCTATGAAGTTGTTGAATTCAAGAGCGGATAGTGATAGAATGTAGAACAGAGTGGAATTTCAGACCAAAATCAAAATTCAGAGAAGGAGTAATTGCGGAAATATGAATATTATAGAAAAGATTTTCGGAACTCACAGTGAGAACGAGCTGAAACGAATTTATCCGATCGTAGACCGCATCGAGGCACTGGGGCCGGAGATGGAGGCGCTTTCAGACGAAGAACTTCGAGGAAAGACAAAAGAATTTAAAGAACGACTGAAAGAGGGAGAGACTCTGGATGATATCCTTCCGGAAGCATATGCTGTAGTAAGAGAAGGTGCTTACAGAAGTCTTGGAATGCGCCATTATAGAGTACAGTTGATTGGTGGTATTATCCTGCATCAGGGACGTATCGCAGAGATGAGAACTGGTGAAGGTAAGACTCTTGTGTCCACACTTCCGGCATATTTGAATGCCTTGGACGGAAAAGGTGTTCACATCGTCACAGTTAATGACTATCTGGCGAAGCGTGATGCTGAGTGGATGGGAAAAGTACATGAGTTTTTAGGACTCAAAGTCGGTGTTGTTCTCAATGAGATGAACAATGACGAGAGACGAGAGGCTTATAATTGCGATATTACTTATGTAACGAATAATGAACTTGGATTTGATTATCTGAGAGATAACATGGTTATCTATAAAGAACAGCTGGTTCAGAGAGGATTGCATTATGCAGTTATCGATGAGGTCGATTCCGTTTTGATCGATGAGGCAAGAACACCTTTGATCATTTCCGGACAGAGTGGAAAGTCTACAGCTCTGTATGAAGCCTGCGATGTTCTTGCAAAACAGCTGGAACGAGGTGAGGCAAGCGGTGAATTTTCCAAGATGAATGCCATCATGGGAGAAGAAATCGAAGAGACGGGTGATTTCATTGTTGATGAGAAAGAGAAGACAGTTAACCTGACAGAAGATGGTGTGAAGAAAGTAGAGAAGTTCTTCCACATCGAAAACCTTGCTGATCCGGAGAACCTGGAAATTCAGCATAATATTATCCTTGCACTCAGAGCACACAATCTGATGTTCCGTGATCAGGATTATGTTGTAACTCCGGATGGTGAAGTTATGATCGTCGATGAGTTTACAGGACGTATCATGCCGGGACGTCGTTACTCTGATGGTCTGCATCAGGCAATCGAGGCGAAGGAACATGTGAAGGTAAGAAGAGAGAGTAAGACTCTGGCAACAATCACATTCCAGAACCTGTTTAATAAGTATGATAAGAAGAGTGGTATGACAGGTACTGCGATCACAGAAGAGAAAGAGTTCCGTGATATTTATGGAATGGACGTTGTTGAAATTCCGACAAACAAGCCGGTACAGAGAGTGGATCTAGAGGATGCTGTTTATAAGACAAAGAAAGAAAAATACGAAGCAGTTGTAGAAGCTGTTAAAGAAGCGCATGCAACAGGACAGCCGGTGCTGGTAGGTACAATTACAATTGAAGTATCCGAACTTCTCAGTAAGATGCTGAAGAAAGAGGGAATCAAGCATAATGTACTGAATGCAAAATATCATGAGCAGGAGGCTGCAATCGTAGCTGATGCCGGACTTCATGGAGCGGTAACGATCGCAACCAATATGGCTGGCCGTGGTACTGATATCAAGCTGGATGATGATGCGCGTGCGGCAGGCGGTCTGAAAATTATCGGTACAGAGAGACATGAATCTCGTCGTATTGACAATCAGCTGCGTGGACGTTCCGGACGTCAGGGAGATCCAGGAGAGTCCAGATTCTACATTTCTCTGGAAGATGATCTGATGCGACTGTTCGGTTCAGAAAGACTGATGGGAATTTTCAATACACTTGGTGTAGAAGACGGTGAGCAGATTGAACATAAGATGCTTTCAAGTGCAATTGAGAAAGCACAGAAGAAGATTGAGAGCAATAACTTTGGTATTCGTAAGAATCTGTTGGAGTACGATCAGGTAATGAACGAGCAGAGAGAGATTATTTACGAAGAGAGACGCCGTGTTCTTGATGGAGAAAGCATGCGTGATACAATCTACAGCATGATTACAGAATATGTGGAAAATATGACAGATCGTTTCGCTTCTACAGAGGCAGATCCGGAAGAGTGGGATATCAAAGGATTGGATGTGAATCTTCACAATGTGATTCCACAGCTTCAGCTCCCATCTGAGAAGGAATGCCAGAGTATGAGTCAGAAGGAGTTAAAGCATCTTCTGAAAGAACGTGGAGTGAAAGCTTATGAGAACAAAGAAGCAGAGTTCCCGGAGGCAGAGCAGCTTCGTGAAGTTGAGCGTGTTGTACTTCTGAAAGTGATTGATGCAAGATGGATGGATCATATCGATGATATGGATCAGCTGCGTCAGGGAATCGGTCTTCAGGCTTATGGGCAGAGAGATCCACTGGTAGAGTACAAGATGACAGGATATGAGATGTTCGGTGAAATGACAAATGCAATCGCTGAGAACACGATCCGTACATTATTCCACATTAAGGTTGAGCAGAAAGTGGAGAGAGAAGAGGTTGCAAAAGTAACCGGAACAAACAAAGATGACAGCGCAGTCCGTGCACCGAAAAAGCGCGAGGAGAAGAAGATTTATCCAAACGATCCATGCCCGTGCGGAAGTGGAAAGAAGTACAAACAATGCTGTGGAAGAAAGATTAAATAATCTGTAACTGTTCAGAGCCAAGCAAAATTTCAAAAAAGATGTAAAATGCTTGCATTTTTAAGACTGTTTTTGAAATTTTATTTGGCGGATACGCCACACCGACGAAATGCGTAGCATTTTGGAGGTTGGCTCTGAACAGTTACAATAATTTAAAGTATATATATGAAAGAGGTGATTAAGGTGGTTTTACTGGATGAACTGAAGTCAAGACTGACTGCATATGAAGAGCCGCTGAAAGATTTGAGGGATTCACTTTGACCTCGCTTCAAAGAAGCTTAGGATCGAAGAATTAGAAAAGAGACTGGAGGAACCGGGATTCTGGGATGACCCGGAGATTTCCCAGCATGTAATGAAAGAATTGAAAGGTCTTCAGGATTCTGTAAAAGAGATTGAGAAATTATTTACAGATTATGAAGACATGCTTCTCCTGATTGAAATGAGTGAAGGAGAAGACGAGGAGCAGGAAGCCGCAGAAGAGATTGAAGAGGAACTTGGAACATTTGAGGAAGTCTTTGAGAAACTGAGAATCAGCACACTTCTGATCGGACCGTATGATGCAGATAATGCAATCGTGACACTTCACGCAGGTGCGGGCGGTACAGAGGCAATGGACTGGACAAGTATGCTCTATCGTATGTACAGCCGCTGGGCTGAAAAGAGAGGATATGAAGTCGAGGTACTGGACTATCTGGAAGGAGATGTAGCAGGTATCAAGGGAGTTACTTTTGAGGTTAAAGGAGAAAATGCTTATGGTTATCTCCGTTCCGAGAAAGGTGTACATCGTCTGGTACGTATTTCTCCATTTAATGCAAATGGAAAGCGACAGACATCATTTGCATCCTGTGATGTAATTCCGGATATTGAAGAAGATATCGATATCGAGATCAACGACGATGATATCCGTGTCGATACTTATCGTTCCAGTGGTGCCGGCGGACAGCATATCAATAAGACGTCATCTGCAATCCGAATCACACATCTTCCGACAGGAATTGTGGTTCAGTGTCAGAATGAACGTTCCCAGCACATGAATAAAGATAAGGCGATGCAGATGTTGAAATCCAAACTGTATGTACTCAAACAGCAGGAACAGGCAGAGAAGATGTCAGACATCCGCGGAGAGGTTAGAGATATTAATTTCGGAAATCAGATCCGTTCTTATGTCATGCAGCCATATACACTTGTCAAGGATCATAGAACAAACGCAGAAATCAGCAATGTAGGTGCAGTAATGGATGGAAATATTGATCCTTTTATTAATGCATATTTGAGCATGGATGCAGAAGCACAGAAAGGAAAGAAAGCAGAATGATAAATGTAGCAGTAATGGGATACGGTACAGTAGGATCAGGAGTTGTAGAGGTCCTCAGAACCAATGGTGAACTCATCAATGAAAGAGCTCAGGATGTGATAAATGTAAAATACGTTCTGGATCTCAGAGATTTTCCGGGTGATCCGGTAGAAGAGATTCTGACACATGATTTCGAGACAATCGTAAATGATGCAGAAGTAGACATTGTTGTTGAGACAATGGGAGGTGTAGAGCCTGCTTATACATTTGTAAAACGTTGTCTGGAAGCAGGTAAGAACGTTGCTACATCCAACAAAGCTCTGGTAGCAAAACATGGAGCAGAACTTCTTGCAATCGCTCGCGACAGAAGTATCAATTTCATGTTTGAAGCAAGCGTTGGTGGTGGTATCCCAATCATTCGTGCACTGAATTCCTCTCTGACAGCAGATAGAATCGACGAAGTGACGGGAATCCTGAATGGAACAACAAACTATATGCTGACAAAGATGTTCTTTGAGAGTGCTGATTATGATGAAGTGCTCAAAGAGGCGCAGGAGAAAGGATACGCGGAGCGTAATCCGGAAGCAGATGTCGAGGGACATGATGCGTGTAGAAAGATTGCGATTCTGACATCTCTGATCGCAGGACAACATGTGGATTTCGAGACAATCCATACAGAAGGAATCACAAAGATCACAACAGAAGATATGAAGTATGCCAAGACGATGGATATGGCAATCAAGCTGCTTGCATCCAGTAAAAGAGAAGGGGAATCTTTCTCTGCAATTGTTGCACCGATGCTTCTTTCCAAGAATCATCCGCTGTGTAATGTGAATGATGTATTTAATGCAATTTTTGTTCGTGGAAATATGCTTGGTGATGCAATGTTCTACGGAAGCGGAGCGGGTAAGCTTCCGACAGCAAGTGCTGTAGTTGCAGATGTTGTAGATGCTGCAAAGCACCTTCACAGAACTGTTGTAACAAGATGGGAGAGTAACACACTCGAACTTGTTCCGAATGCGGATGCGAAGAGAAGATTTTTCGTCAGAATTCATGGAGAAGAATCTGTACTCAAATCCCGTGTGGACGAAGTGTTCGGACAAGTTGAATTTGTCAAAGCAGATGATGTCGAGGGAGAATTCGCTGTTATCACAGGCGAGATGACCGAGGCGGAGTATGCACAGAAGGCAGAAGAGATGGCGGAAGTTGTGAAGATGATCCGTATGGCAGATTAATTTGTATTTGCTTCATTGGATTCTGAAAGTATAATAGAAAGAGCCAGAGCAGGTACCACACATGGTAACTGTCCTGGCTCTTATGTTACATACGGCTCAGTGTACTGTTATGGTACGCAGAACTAAAGGTAACGTCCTCTCCCAGCCATTGAGGTGCGGGATAGGTGTTAGCTGTTTCTTCGTCCGGGAATTCAATTTCGGCGAGAATCAGTGGAGCAAGGTCATCATGGAAGATATCTAATTCAAGAAAAAGCGGAGTGGAACAGAAGTCTGCGTTTTCCGGGCAGACACAACTCATAGGAATGACATAGCGTGTTTTATGAATGATGCGTCCGTCGACTTTTTCTTTTAGATGCTCATAACTTTCTTTGGTAAGAGGAAGGTTATATTCTTCACGGGTCATAAGCCCTTTGGATTTGTAGGTGAGAACATAATCGTCATCCTCTCTGCGTATCCTTATGACAGGAGCAGTGCATAAGTAGCCTTGTTCCAGCTCTTTGTGTGGATAATCGAAAGGAGAAAATGGCAGTTTTTCAAGCTTTTGTATTAAAAATTTGCGTTCTATTTCCATAACTAAATATTCCTCCTGGTGTTGATTAGTTATACTATAATAATATGAAGTGAGTGTCAAAAGTAAATTTTGCCACTTACTGATGTAACCGGATTGCTCCATTGCTATGCAATTCCCACAATCCTCGAACACCTCAAACTTCCATAAAATGGCGTGTTCACACCATTTTATTCCGTTTTCGGTGTTCGGCGTGTCAATAAGTATAAATTGCTTATTTGTGCGAGCACAAACGCAATCTATACTTTTGACACTTACATCATAATACGTGAAATATAAAAAGGCAATGGTGAGATGGGTACTATCTTGACTTGACGAACGACTTATCCACGCAGTAAAATGAAATCATTGTTGAGATATCATCGGAAAGCGAGGAAGTATTGGATGAAGAAAGTAGTTGTATTTTTAGCAGACGGTTTTGAAGAAGTAGAAGGTTTAACTGTAGTGGATCTTTTGAGAAGAGCAGGAGCGGTTGTAGAGACAGTTTCTGTTATGGAAAAACTGCAGATTGACGGAGCACATGGAATACAGGTGGAAGCGGATGAATTGTTTGAGAAAGCATTTTTTGATGACGCAGAACTTCTTGTACTTCCGGGAGGTATGCCGGGAACACTGCATCTAAAAGAGCATAAAGGTCTGGCAGACTTACTTTGCAAGTTCAATGAAAAGGGAAAGAGAATCGCAGCAATCTGTGCAGCTCCGACTGTATTTGGAGCACTTGGATTGTTGAAAGAGAAAGCAGCATGCTGTTATCCGGGGATGGAAGAACAGCTGAATTGTAAAGAAGCAAAGTTCTGTTCCTTTGTCACAGATGGAAATATTACAACAAGTCGTGGTGTGGGAACAGCGATACCATTCGCACTGGAACTTATCCGTCAGCTTTTTGGCAATGAAAAAGCTTCTGAAATAGCAGAATCTATTGTATATAAGGAATAAAATCAGAAAAAGTAGTCAGAAAAATGTAAAAAAACATGTAAAAGATATAGGAAAGTGGAAAAAACACTGGAAATATGAGACTTTATATGCTATACTGTTTCAATGACTGCGAATGTATACTTTTAAGAAATTAATTCGTTCGATAAGTAAAGAATTTGCTTATAAACAAGGAGGAAGAAAATGAGTTTACAGGTAGAAAAATTAGAGCATAATATGGCAAAGCTGACAATCGAAGTTTCAGCTGAAGAAGTAGAGAAGGCACTGCAGGCAGCTTACTTAAAAGAGCGCAGCAAAATCAGCCTTCCGGGATTCCGTAAAGGAAAAGTTCCGCGTCAGATGATCGAGAAGATGTACGGACCGGAAGTATTTTATGATGAGGCAGCAAACCGCATGATCTCTGAGGCATATGCAAAAGCATATGATGAGAGTGAACTTGAGATTGCTTCCCAGCCGACAATTGATATCGTTCAGCTTGAGAAGGGAAAACCATTCATCTTCACAGCAGAAGTTGCAGTTAAACCGGAAGTTAAACTTGGAGAGTACAAAGGACTTAAAGTTGACAAATACTCTACAAGAGTAACACAGAAGGAAGTTGACGAGGAGATCGAGAAGGTTCGTGAGCAGCATGCAAGAATCGTTGAGGTTACAGACAGAGCTGTAGCAGATAAAGATGATGTTACACTTGATTTTGAAGGATTTGTTGATGGTGTTGCATTCGAAGGCGGAAAAGGCGAGAACTATCCACTGACAATCGGATCTGGTTCTTTCATTCCGGGATTCGAGGAGCAGCTGATCGGAGCTGAGATCGACAAAGAAGTAGAAGTTAAGGTTACATTCCCAGAAGATTATCATTCAGAAGATCTGAAAGGAAAAGAAGCTGTATTCAAATGCACAGTACACGCAATCAGAGCAAAAGAGCTTCCGGAAGTAGATGATGAGTTCGCATCTGACGTTTCCGAGAAGGCTGAGACACTTGATGCTTACAGAGCAGAAGTAAAGGCTCAGATCAAAGAGCGTAAAGAGAACGAAGGAAAGGCTAAGAAAGAAGATCAGGCTGTAGAGCAGGCAGTTGCTAATGCAGAGATCGATCTTCCAGAACCAATGGTTGACCTTCAGGCTAAACAGATGGCTGATGATTTTGCACGCCGCATTATGCAGCAGGGACTCAGCGTAGAGCAGTACTTCCAGTTCACAGGTCTCTCAGAAGAGAAGATGATGGAAGAGCTTAAGCCACAGGCTGAGAAGAGAATCAGAACAAGACTTGTTCTTGAAGCAATCGTAGCAGCAGAGAATATTGAAGTATCTGATGAGCGTCTTGATGAAGAGTTAGCTAAGATGGCTGAGTCTTACAAGATGGAAGTTGAGAAGCTGAAAGAGTTCATGGGTGAGAACGAGAAGAAGCAGATGAAAGAGGATATTGCAGTACAGGATGCAGTTACTCTGATCGTTGATGCATCTGTAGAAGGCTAATCATTTATTAGATTTCTTGAGAGGGTGCGCCTGTATATCAGGTGTGCCTTTTCTCTTTCTATAAGAAGTGAGAGGATGAGGACTGATCCGGGAGTAAGGATCAGAACAATAATTATGCGTTGCTGGTAATAACTATTGCAAATAGCGACAATCATATAGAAAAGGAAGGATAGCATATGAGTTTAGTACCTTATGTCATTGAGCAGACAAGCCGCGGAGAGCGTTCCTATGATATTTATTCAAGACTTTTAAAGGAGCGTATCATTTTCCTCGGAGAAGAAGTAAATGATGTGTCAGCAAGCGTGATCGTTGCACAGCTTCTGTTCTTGGAGGCAGACGATCCGGATAAGGATATCCAGCTGTATATTAACAGCCCGGGAGGATCTGTAACAGCAGGTCTGGCAATCTACGATACAATGCAGTACATCAAGTGTGATGTTTCAACAGTATGTATCGGTATGGCAGCCAGCATGGGCGCATTCCTGCTTTCCGGTGGGAAGAAAGGAAAGAGATTTGCCCTTCCGAACGCTGAAATCATGATTCATCAGCCATCCGGTGGTGCACAAGGACAGGCAACAGAGATTCAGATTGCAGCAGAACATATTCTTCGTACAAAGAAGAAATTGAATGAGATCCTGGCAGCAAATACAGGAAAGCCGCTGGAAGTGATCCAGCAGGATACAGAGCGTGACAATTTCATGTCTGCAGAAGAGGCGAAAGAGTACGGTCTGATTGACGAAGTAATAGTAAACCATTAATTGGTTATTGAGGTGACAGAATATGGCAGGAAAAAAGACTGAGGATATCGTAAGATGCTCGTTTTGTAATAAGACACAGTCCCAGGTTCGTAAGATGATCGCAGGACCGAACGGAACCTATATCTGTGATGACTGTGTTGCTATTTGTACCGAGATTATTGAGGAAGAATTAGATTTTAATGACAGAGCTGCACTTGACGATATTAATCTCCTGACACCGGAAGAGATGAAAGCTTTTCTGGACGAATATGTGATTGGACAGGATGAGGCGAAGAAAGTTCTTTCTGTTGCAGTTTACAATCATTATAAGAGAATTCTGGCAGAACAGGATCTTGGAGTAGAACTTCAGAAGAGTAATATCCTGATGCTTGGACCAACAGGATGTGGTAAGACACTTCTGGCACAGACACTTGCGAAAGTCCTGAATGTTCCATTTGCAATCGCAGATGCTACAGCACTGACAGAGGCAGGATATGTAGGAGAGGACGTTGAAAATATTCTCCTTAAGGTGATTCAGGCAGCAGACGGAGACATCGAGCGTGCAGAACACGGAATCATTTACATTGATGAGATTGATAAGATCACAAGAAAATCAGAAAATCCATCCATCACACGAGATGTTTCCGGAGAAGGTGTTCAGCAGGCACTTTTGAAAATCATTGAAGGAACAGTTGCGTCTGTTCCACCGCAGGGCGGAAGAAAGCATCCACATCAGGAGTTGATCCAGATTGATACAACGAATATCTTGTTTATCTGTGGTGGTGCTTTTGAAGGAATCGATAAGATCATTGAGACAAGAATCGATAGAAAATCAATCGGATTCAATGCAGAGATCGCATCAAAACATGAGTACGATATGGATGTACTTCTTCAGGAAGCACTTCCACAGGATCTTGTAAAGTTTGGTTTGATCCCTGAGCTGGTCGGAAGACTTCCGGTGACAGTATCATTGGATCTTCTGGATAAGGATGCATTGATACGCATTCTTACAGAGCCAAAAAGTGCGATCGTAAAACAGTATCAGAAGCTTCTGGAGCTGGATGGCGTGAAGCTTGAATTTGATAAAGATGCTCTGTTAGAAATAGCAGAGACAACATTGAAGCGTAAGACAGGTGCGAGAGGTCTCCGTGCGATCATGGAGAATATCATGATGGATACGATGTTTACAGTACCGTCAGATAAGACAATCAAGGAATGCCGCATTACGAAGGAAGCGGTTCTTGGAGTGGAAGAACCGAAGTATACTCGTGATAGTGAGGATAGAAAATCATTCCTGACATCTGAGAGCAAATAGTAACTGGATACAGGAATCCTGCAAACAGTTGCGGAGTATAAAACGAGGCGGGAGTGATGGGAGTACCATCCTACCCGCCTTTTCTAACGAGGAGGAATTGAATTGGACAACGAGACAAGAAGTCTCCCTATGGTTGCCTTAAGAGGATTAACAATCATGCCGGAGATGATCGTTCATTTTGATGTGAGCAGAGAACGCTCCATCGCTGCAATTCAACAGGCAATGGTTGAAGAGCAGGAGATATTTCTGGTTGCCCAGAAATCAATAGAGACAGAGAACCCCGGACAGGACGATGTCTATGAGACTGGAACAGTTGCATCTGTGAAGCAGCTGATCAAGCTGTCAAAGAAAGTTGTAAGGGTTCTCGTGGAAGGAAAGAACCGTGCGGTCCTTAAGAAAATTGAAGAGACAGATCCTTATCTTCGTGCAGAAGTAGAAGTTCTGGAAGAACAGGAGATCACGATTCCGGATGATCTGAATGCGGAAGCAATGATGCGCGGATTGAAGGAAATTATTACAGAATATGCAGCAAAGAATGGAAAGATTTCCAAAGAATCTGTTGCAGAAATTCTTGATATTACTGATTTAAAACGTCTGGTAAATGAAGTGGCTGCGAATATTCCATTGAAGTACAAGGATCAACAGGAACTTCTGGAAGAGCTGGATTTCTGGAGTAGATATGAGAAATTATCATTGAAGCTTGTGAATGAGATGCAGATCATGGAGATCAAAGAAGAACTCCAAAGGAAAGTAAAAAATAAAGTAGATAAGCATCAAAAAGAATATCTTTTAAGAGAACAGCTGAAGGTGATTCGCGAGGAATTAGGTGAAGATACTACATTTTCAGATGCAGATGAGTTCGAAGAAGCATGTAGCAAATTAGATGCACCGGAAGAAGTAAAAGAAAAGCTCCATAAGGAAATTGGACGGTTTAAGAACACGATCGGTTCTCAGGCAGAAAATGGAGTAATCCGTACTTATATTGAGACAATCCTGGAGATGCCGTGGAATAAACGTGCCGAAGATAATACAGATATTAACTATGCGAAAGAAGTTTTAGAGGCAGATCATTATGGATTGGAACAGGTGAAAGAAAGAATCCTGGAATTCCTGGCTGTCAGAACACTGACACAGAAGGGGGAAAGTCCTATCCTTTGTCTGGTGGGACCTCCGGGAACAGGTAAAACTTCTATTGCCAAGTCCCTGGCACGTTCTCTTAAGAAACCGTTTGTGCGCATTTCTTTAGGAGGAGTACGTGACGAGGCTGAGATTCGTGGTCACCGCAAGACTTATGTAGGGGCAATGCCTGGAAGAATTGCAAATGGAATCCGTACAGCAGGTGTGAAGAATCCGGTACTCCTTCTGGATGAGATTGACAAAGTAAGTACAGACTATAAAGGGGATACGTTCTCTGCACTTTTGGAAGTACTGGACAGTGAGCAGAACAGTAAGTTCCGCGATCATTATCTGGAAGTGCCGCTCGATCTGTCAGAGGTTACATTTATCACAACAGCGAATACCTTACAGACGATTCCAAGACCACTCCTGGACAGAATGGAGATCATCGAGATCTCAAGTTATACAGAAAACGAGAAACTTCATATTGCAATAGAACATCTGATTCCAAAGCAGCTGGAGAAACATGGAATTACGAATGAACAGTTAAGCTTTAGTAAGAAAGCAATCTGGAAGATCGCACATAACTATACGAAAGAAGCAGGTGTTCGTCAGTTAGAACGTGAAATCGGAAATATTTGCCGTAAGGCGGCGAAAGAGCTTCTTACAACCGAGAAAGAGAAGATTACTGTGACAGATAGAAATCTTCATAAATTCCTTGGAAAAGAGAAATATTCTTATCAGATGGCAAATGCAGCACCGGAGGTCGGTATCGTACGTGGACTTGCGTGGACAAGTGTCGGAGGAGATACGCTTCAGATTGAGGTGAATGTAATGCCGGGCAAGGGAGAAATCATGCTGACAGGACAGCTTGGAGATGTAATGAAAGAGTCCGCCCGTGCCGGAATCAGTTATATTCGATCTGTAAGCAAAAAATATGCAATCGCAGAAGATTTCTTCGAGAAGCATGATATTCATGTGCACATTCCGGAAGGTGCAGTTCCGAAAGACGGACCATCAGCCGGAATCACAATGGCAACAGCAATGCTTTCTGCTGTGACAGGCAAGAAAGTTCGCGCAGATCTCGCAATGACAGGAGAAATCACCTTGAGAGGTCGTGTGCTTCCGATTGGAGGATTGAAAGAAAAACTTCTTGCTGCTAAAAATGCAAGAATACAGACCGTGCTTATTCCAAAAGAGAATACAGCAGATGTGGAAGAACTTTCTTCTGAAATTACAAAAGGTCTGGAAATCATTCCGGTTGAGACAATGGAAGAAGTCTTAAAGAAAGCACTGACAAGATAAAAAGATTGCTTCTGACAGCAGATTGCAATAAAATAGAATGAAAGGAGGAGTAAACGACATGGTCATTAAAAATATAAATCTGGAAACAGTTTGTGGAATCACAAGCGTTCTTCCGGAAAACGATAAGCCTGAGATCGCATTTGCGGGAAAATCAAATGTAGGAAAATCATCACTGATTAATGCACTGATGAACCGCAAGTCTTATGCAAGAATTTCAGCAACACCGGGAAAGACACAGACAATCAATTTCTATACGATTAATGAGGAAATGTATCTGGTCGATCTCCCAGGGTATGGATACGCAAAGGTTTCTGAGCAGGAAAAGATTCAGTGGGGAAAACTGATCGAGCGTTATCTGCATACATCAAAACAGCTTAAGGCAGTATTCCTTTTGATCGATATCCGTCATGATCCATCTGCGAATGATAAAATGATGTATCAGTGGATCCTGGATCAGGGATATCAGCCGATCATTATCGCAACAAAGCTTGATAAGATTAAACGCAGTCAGGTACAGAAGCATATTAAAATGCTGAAGACAGGTCTGCAGCTTGTTCCTGGAACAAAAGTAATTCCATTCTCATCCCAGACAAAACAGGGAAGAGATGAGATTTGGGAATTGATTGAGACAGAATATCTCGGATATGGAAATGACGAGGGGGCAGAGGATGACAAATAAGCGCCCATACTGGCAAGTTGCCGTAAGCTTGCTTTTCAGCATAGCAGCAACAGTTGGATTTATACTGATCGGATGGAAATTACTTGGATTTCTCATGCCGTTTGTGGTTGGATGGATCATTGCATCCATCGCCACACCGGTTGTTAACTGGTTAGAAAAACGTTTGAAGATCAGAAAAAAATTAGGCTCCGCATTGATTATTATCGGAGTCCTGGCGTTGATGGGGACGCTGGGCTACTTTGCTGTCAGTTGGCTGGTTTCAGAAGTCAGCAGTCTGATCAAAGACTTCCCGGAAATGTATGTGCAGCTCGAAAAAGGACTCCATCAAATTGGAATTTCTATGTCCGGAATTTTTAGCAAACTGCCGGATGGAATCCAGAATGGATGGACGACAACTGTTGCGAATTTGGATGACACGATGGGAAATCTGATGTCAAAAATCAGTGAGCCAACGGTAAGTGCCGCAGGAAATATCGCAAAGCGTGTGCCAAGTTATCTGGTATCAACAATCGTTATGGTTATGTCTTCTTATTTCTTTATCTCAGAGCGAGAAGAAGTTGTGACATGGGTCAAACAGATTGCGCCAAAGTCAGTAACTGAACGAATGATCATGGTGATAGATAACCTGAAATATGCGGTTGGTGGATATTTCAAGGCACAGTTTAAGATCATGGGAATTGTATTTTTGATTTTGGCTGTAGGACTTGGATTTTTGAGAGTCCATTACTTTGTATTGTCTGCATTTTTGATCGCATTTCTAGATTTCCTACCATTTTTTGGAACAGGAACTGCGATGATTCCATGGGCTGTATATGCAGTCTTTATGGGAGATTATAAACGTGCGATTATGCTTGTTGTGATCTATGCAATTACGCAAATCGTCAGACAGCTGATCCAGCCGAAGCTTGTCGGAGACAGTGTCGGATTGAATCCGTTGGTTACACTACTTTTGATTTATATTGGATATCGAATTGGTGGTGTGATCTGGATGATCCTTGCTGTTCCGGTTGGTATGGTCATTATAAATATGTGTCAGGCCGGTGCGTTTGATTATATTTTTGATGATATGAAGACGCTGATTGTCGGAATCTTGAAATTAAGAGACGAAGAGTAGTGTAGTTAAGAAACAAGAAAGTAATTGAAAGGAGAAAAATATATGAGCAATTATGATGTAATTATTATCGGTGCAGGACCTGGGGGAATCTTTGCAGCTTATGAGCTGGCAGAGAAAGCACCGGAATTGAAGGTGGCGGTATTTGAAGCCGGCAATCCACTGGAGAAGAGAAAATGCCCAATCGATGGAAAGAAGATTAAGAGCTGTGTGAACTGCAAGACATGCGCGATTATGAGTGGATTCGGTGGAGCAGGAGCATTTTCAGATGGAAAATACAATATCACAAATAATTTTGGTGGAACATTGTATGAGTATATCGGTAAAGAGACAGCAATTGAGCTGATGAATTACGTAGATGAGATCAATGTGAAATTTGGTGGTGAGGGTACAAAAATGTATTCCACATCAGGAACACATATTAAGAAACTCTGTATGCAGAATAAGCTGAATCTTTTGGATGCATCTGTTCGTCATCTTGGAACAGATATCAACTATGTCGTTCTTGAGAATCTCTATGCAAAGTTGAAAGATACTGTAGAGTTCCGTTTTAACTGTCATGTAGATGATGTGGAAGCGATTGACGGCGGATATCGCGTGATTACAAAAGATGGTGTAGATGAATGTAAGAAATGTATCGTTTCTGTGGGAAGAAGCGGAAGTAAATGGATGGAAAAAGTATGTGAAAATCTCGATATCACAACAAAATCCAATCGTGTAGATATCGGAGTCCGTGTGGAACTTCCAGCAGTTATTTTCTCACATCTCACAGATGAACTGTATGAAAGCAAGATTGTCTACAGAACAGAGAAGTTTGAAGATAAAGTCAGAACATTCTGTATGAATCCGAATGGAATCGTTGTAAATGAGAATACAAACGGAATCGTTACAGTAAACGGACATAGCTATGAAGATCCGGCGAAGCAGACAGAGAATACAAACTTTGCGCTTCTTGTGGAGAAACATTTTTCAGAGCCGTTCAAAGACAGTAATGGATATGGTGAAAGTATTGCACGCCTGTCTAATATGCTTGGAGGTGGCGTTCTTGTACAGCGCTTTGGTGATCTGATCCGAGGAAGAAGAAGTACACCGGCACGTATTGCAGAGAGTTTTCTGACACCGACACTTTCCGCAGAACCGGGAGATTTGAGCCTTGTATTGCCGAAACGTATTCTTGATGGAATCATTGAGATGATCTACGCTTTGGATAAGATCGCACCTGGAACAGCAAATGATGATACACTGCTCTATGGTGTAGAAGTTAAGTTCTACAATATGGAAGTGAAACTGGATGAACATCTTGAAACAAAACACAAGGGCCTGTATGTGATTGGAGACGGAAGTGGAGTGACACATTCATTGTCCCACGCATCAGCAAGTGGTGTGTTCGTAGCAAGAGAGATTGCAGAAGAAGTGTAAATTGACAGAAGTTAATAGTTAAAATAAAGGGAAGTTTTTCATTTGCAGAAATTACATGAAGTGTGTTTGTGTATTGCAGGTGAAAAACTTCCCTTTTTTCTTATGTATAAAAAAGAAACTTGAGTTTTTGTTGTTTTTACAAATAAAACAGTTGGATTTTGTTGATTCTTAATTAAAGCGTGTTGAGATTTATTGGAATCTCCTTGACAGAAAGGCATATAGATAGTATTATTTATAGTAAGAGAGTTTATAGCTGAGACTGGGTTACTGTTCACTCCCGTGTCAATCACTTCGCTGATTGACACGGAGGATGCATGTTTTGGCTTGAATGCATCTCGCTCCATCGCCAAAGGCGATTTAAAATGGCGAGATACGTTGCTGGTTACATCGTGTGAACAGTAACGAGACTGGCTGTGAACAGAGAATGTTAGTGGATTAACATACAGGATTGTATGAATGAGAATTACAGAATCTATGTGAAAGAGAGGAACTGACAGATGGCGAATGATCACGGAGAACAGATTAGAATTGTACAGGAAACAGTTGCAGGTAAGGAGATTACATTTGCACATGTAATGGGAGGTCCGGCTCCGATTATTTATCAGAAACTCGGATTAAATCCACATCTGGATTATCGTTCTTCTGCAATTGGAGTTATGAATATGACTCCACCGGAGTCAGCAGTTATCGCATCTGATATTGCAGTGAAAAGCGGTAATGTTTATCTTGGATTCGCAGACCGTTTTACAGGCACACTGATTATTACAGGAGAGATTTCTGATGTTACATCTGCATTGACAGAAGTTGTGGATTATTTCAGAGATTCTCTTGGTTATGTAGTCTGTGATATTACAAAACGATAGGAAGTGCGCTTATGGAACGGGAACGTATAACGAGAGAAGAGCTCATGGAGCGTCTGTTTCATGATGACTATGAGAATCTGAAAGGAAAGAAGCTTCGTATGACTCGTGTGCGCGTGCCGGGGAAGGAAGTCTGCATGGCGCATATTATCAGTAGATCAGATGAGGTTATTTACCAGAATCTTGGATTACATATTGGAACTCATGAAGGTGAGGATCACACAGGAGAGTCTATCGGACTTCTGCGTTTTACACCGTGGGAAGCAGTTGTGGTTGCTGCAGATGTAGCATTCAAGAGCGCAGATGTTGAGATTGGATTTATGGACAGATTCTGCGGGACACTGATTCTGACCGGCGGATTGATACAGGTACAGACAGCGGTGGAAGAAGTAGTTCGATTTTTTAATGAGAGACTTGGCTTTGCAGTGTGCGAGGTTCATAGAAGTTAAGAAGACAGAGGCGTAACAGGATGAAAAAGATATTTTTGATGGGGAGAAGTGAAGCGGGGAAGACTTCACTGACGCAGGCTCTTAAGGGAGAAGAACTGCATTATGTGAAGACACAGTATACGAATACAGAAGATGATACGATCGACTCTCCGGGAGAGTATGCAGAGTCTAAGCATTTCAGTGTTGGACTTGCCTGTTTTTCATTTGAGGCAGACGTGATTGCCATGGTGCAGGCTGCAGATGAACCGTTCAATCTGTTCGGACCTGGAAGCAGATGTTTTATCCAACGTCCATTGATCGGAATCATTACAAAGATTGATTCACCGTACGCAAATGTTGATATGGTGAGACTTTGGATGAAGAATGCCGGATGTGAGCGCATTTTCGAAGTAAATAATAAGACGCGGGAAGGTATCAAAGAGCTCATAGATTATCTGAATGAGCCTGTGGAAATACTGACATTGGATCGTGCCAGATATAAACAGTCATTGGGATTGAATGACTGGGATCCACTACCGGAAGGTGTAGAGTATCCGGATGGCATGTAGATATCAAAAGATTAAGGTGACTGTTCAGAGCCAACCTTCAAAATGCTACGCATTTTGAAGGTGTGGCGTATCCGCCAAATAAAATTTCAAAAACAGTCTTAAAAATGCAAGCATTTTACATCTGTTTTTGAAATTTTGCTTGGCTCTGAACAGTTACAAATTAAGAAAAATATCCCTCTTGAGATGTTTCTGGAAGATGGAATATGCTATAATGATTATGTAGCAATCAGTTCGACCAACAGAATGACATCAGGAGGGATTTTTATGTTGTGGACAAGAAGTGAATTAAAGGGAAGAGCAAAGTTCCTGTTGAAACAGAATTATTGGTATTCTGTTCTTGCAGCATTGATTTATACATTTCTTTTGGGAAATGGATTTACGCATTCTTATAATGTACTAAAAAATAAGAATAGTGAGGTGGAAACTTCGATACAAGGTTTTCATCCGATCCTAATGTTTGGGATTGCAGCAACTGTAGCAGTTGTGGTTGTAATTTCATTTATTGTATATCTGGCTATTGCCTATTTCCTATGGAATCCAATGACTGTCGGCTGTTGTAAATTTTTCAAAAATGGAAGAGACGGAAGACAGGATGTGAAAGATATTTTCCGTATGGTAAGAGATTGCAATAAGACAGTACGTATGACGATGCTTCTGAAAACAATTTATCTTACATTGTGGTCACTGTTATTTATTGTTCCCGGTGTGATCAAAGGATATGAATATGCAATGGTACCGTATCTTCTGCTCGACCATCCGGAGATGAGCAGACAGGAGATTTTTGCGGAGAGCAAACGAATGATGATGGGGAATAAATGGGATGCGTTTGTGCTGGATCTTTCCTTTATCGGCTGGCATTTGCTGGGGGCATGTACGTTTGGAATCTTAACTTTCCTTTATGTAAATCCGTATCAGTATTATACAGAGGCAGAGTTGTATCATGTGCTGAGAGATAGAATGTAAATATAGATTCATATTATGAAACTTAGAATAAAAAGTTCACGGCTGGTTGTATATGATCAGCTGTGAGCTTTTCTTTTGCAAAATAAAAATAGAAGACAACTCAATATTTTCTATTGACATTAAAAACCAATGTGATAAACTTGTTTATGTGGGAACTGTTCACAAATGAACAATTCACTGGTAAACAGTTCCTGCGTGTGAAGATAGAAAGGAGGATTACAATTTTGTGTGAAGAACATTTTCATATCGGTCCACAGGTACATAAAATGGATCGTTCCATTTCAAAATTACTTGAGGCGAGAGTAAAAGCGGAAGGGTTGGATGAAGTAACCCTTATGCATGGATGGATTTTGCGTTATCTCTATGAACATCAGGATGCAGAGATTTATCAGAAAGACATAGAGAAGTATTTCGGAATCTGCCGTTCGGGAGTAACGAATATCATTCAGGCTTTAGAGAAGAAAGGACTTGTCTGTCGTGCTTCGGTTGCGAGTGATGCAAGGTTGAAAAAGGTTATGCTGACAGAGGCAGGACGCGAAAGTCACGAAAAGCTTGGAGAGATTTTCAAGCGAATGGACGCAGAACTGGAAGAAGGAATTACCGAAGAAGAATTACAGGCATTTTTGAGAGTGACTCATAAGGTTCATCTCAATTTAAGAAAAATGAGAGGAGAGAATTCATGATTCGTACTTTATTAAAAGAAGTAAAAGAGTATAAGGCAGCATCGATCGCGACACCGATTTTCATGATTCTTGAAGTTTTATTTGAGACATTGATCCCGTTTTTGATGGCATCGATCATTGATAAAGGGGTTAATACGGGTGATATCCACCACATTTATAAAGTGGGGGGAATCATGATCGTAGCAGCATTTTTAGGTCTGCTTGCCGGAATGGCGGGAGGACGTTATGGAGCAAAGGCTTCTACAGGTTTCGCAAAGAATTTGAGAAATGCAATGTTTGATCGGATTCAGACATATTCGTTTGCAAATATTGATCATTTCAGTACAGCAGGACTGGTAACGCGTCTGACAACAGATGTAACAAATGTGCAGAATGCGTATCAGATGATGTTACGTATGATGATGAGAGCACCGGCAAGTATGGTATGTGCGATGGTGATGGCATTTGCAATCAATGCAAGGCTGGCAAGTATTTATCTTGTGGCAGTTTTGATTCTTGGAATTATTTTGTTTTTTATTATCCGTCATGCAACTGCATATTTCCAACAGGCATTTCCGAAATATGACGCATTGAATGAGTCTGTTCAGGAAAATGTTTCTGCAATCCGTGTTGTAAAGGCATATGTAAGAGAAGAGGAAGAGACAAGTAAATTCAAACGCGCAAGCAAGAATATTTATGATATTTTTGTAAAAGCAGAGAAGAATGTTATCTGGAATGCGCCGATCATGATGTTTACAGTTTACACCTGTATTATTTTAATCAGCTGGTTCGGTGCGAAAATGATTGTTGTGGATTCTCTTACAACCGGAGAACTGATGAGTCTTCTTGCCTATTGTATGAATATTCTTATGAGTCTTATGATGCTTTCGATGGTTTTCGTCATGATTTCCATGAGTATGGCAAGTATGCGCCGTATTGCGGAAGTGCTGAATGAAAAAACAGATATTCACAATCCAGAGCATCCGGTATATGAAGTCGCAGACGGAAGCATTACATTTAAAAATGTAGACTTTTCTTATAAGAAAGACAGTGCAGAGAAGGTTCTCAAAGACATCAATCTGGAGATTCGTTCCGGAGAAACGATTGGAATTATCGGAGGAACCGGAAGTGCGAAGACAAGTCTGGTCAATCTGATCAGCCGTCTGTATGACGTCACGGACGGAGAGATTCTGGTTGGTGGAAAAAATGTAAAAGAATATGATCTTGAGGTGCTCCGTAATCAGGTGTCTGTAGTGCTTCAGAAAAATGTCTTATTTACAGGAAGTATTTTAGACAATCTCCGTTGGGGAGACAAAGAAGCGACAGATGAAGAGTGTATCCAGGCATGTAAACTGGCCTGTGCAGATGAATTTATCGAGCGCTTCCCGGATAAATATAATACGCATATTGAACAGGGCGGAAACAATGTGTCCGGTGGTCAGAAGCAGAGACTCTGTATTGCAAGAGCATTGCTAAAGAAGCCGAAGATCCTGATTCTTGATGACAGTACAAGTGCTGTTGATACTGCAACAGATGCGAAGATCCGACGTGCATTCCGTGAAGAGATTCCGGATACGACAAAGCTGATCATTGCACAGCGTGTATCCAGTGTTCAGGATGCAGACCGTATTATTGTGATGGATGAAGGAAAGATTCATGGATTCGGAACACATGATGAACTGCTTGTGTCAGATGAGATTTATCGCGAGGTATATGAGTCTCAGACACAGGGAGGCGGAGATTTTGATGAAAATGGAGGTGAAGCATAATGCGCGGACCAATGGGAAAACCAAAGAATAGAGTGGAAAATCCTGGGAAATTACTTAAACGTTTGATGGATTATATTTTCCGGGATTATAAATTTCACTGCATTATAGTATTCATCCTTATTTTTGTAGGAGTTATTGCAAATGTTCAGGGAACAATGTTCACAAGAGATTTGATTGATAAATACATTACACCGTTTTTATTGTCCAGTGATACACCGAACTTTACACCGCTTGCACATGCAATCGGAAAAGTTGCTTGCTTTTATGGAGTCGGAATCGTGGCAACTTATACTTACAACCGAATTATGATCAATGTGACACAGGGAATGATGATGAACATGAGAAATGATCTGTTCAGTCACATGGAGAAACTTCCGATTAAATATTTCGATACACATGCGCATGGCGATATTATGTCAATCTACACGAATGACATTGATACACTTAGACAGATGGTAAGCCAGAGTATTCCGCAGATTATCAACAGTGGATTTACAATTGTCAGTGTATTTATCAGTATGTTGATCTTGAATATTCCACTGACAGCAGTGACGATGGTTATGGTTGCGATCATGATCTGGGGAACAAAGAAAGCTGCCGGACAGAGTGGAAAATATTTCCTTGAGCAGCAGAAGAATCTTGGTAAGGTCAACGGATATATTGAAGAAATGATGAACGGCCAGAAGGTTGTGAAGGTATTCTGTCATGAAGAAGAAAGTAAGACAGAATTCAAAAAGTTGAATGAGGATCTGTTTGTAAGCGCAGACCGTGCAAATACTTATGCAAACTTCCTCGGTCCTATGAATGCGCAGATTGGAAATATCAGTTATGTAATGTGTGCAATCGTTGGAGGTGCACTTGCTCTTAACCATGTCGGTGGATTTACATTGGGCGGTCTGGCAAGTTTCCTTACATTTAATAAAAGCTTCAGTATGCCGATCAACCAGGTGAGCCAGCAGCTGAATGCGATTGTTATGGCACTCGCAGGTGCGGAACGTATCTTTACACTTCTGGATGAAAAAGTGGAAGTGGATGAAGGTTATGTTACATTAGTTAATGCGAAAGAAGAGAATGGAAAACTGACAGAAAGTGAGAAACGTACTGGCCGCTGGGCATGGAAACATACACATCAGGCAGATGGTTCTGTTGATTATGTTGAGTTAAAAGGGAATGTTGTATTTGACGGAGTGGATTTCGGATACAATGATAACAAAATCGTCCTTCATGATGTGAAGTTATATGCAGAACCGGGGCAGAAGATTGCTTTCGTAGGTTCAACAGGAGCCGGTAAGACGACAATTACAAATCTGATCAATCGTTTCTACGATATTCAGGATGGTAAGATCCGCTATGACGGAATTAATATTAACAAGATCAAGAAAGCAGATCTTCGACATTCTCTTGGAATCGTATTGCAGGATACACATTTGTTTACTGGTACAGTGAAAGATAATATTCGTTTTGGAAAGCTGGATGCAACAGATGAAGAAATCATTGCAGCAGCAAAGCTGGCAAATGCAGATGGATTTATCCGCAGACTTCCGGAAGGGTATGACACGGTGATCACCGGAGATGGAGCAAACTTAAGTCAGGGACAGCGACAGCTTCTTGCGATTGCCCGTGCGGCAGTAGCAGATCCACCGGTATTGATTCTGGATGAGGCAACAAGCTCGATCGATACCCGCACAGAGCGTATTATCCAGGAAAGTATGGACCGGCTGATGCATGGGCGTACTACCTTTGTGATCGCACACCGTTTGTCAACAGTTCGTAATTCTGACTGTATCATGGTACTTGAACAGGGAAGGATTATCGAGAGAGGTACACACGACCAGTTGATTGAAGAGAAAGGTAAGTATTATCAGCTGTATACAGGAAATGCAATATCAGCGTAGAAGAAAGTAGAGATAAAAAAGAACTGAACCCAGATAATTAATGTCAATGGGTTCAGTTCTTTTTGAAATAGAAATCAACGTTCAGTAAAATTTAAAGCTTCATGTGCGAGTTTACGTTCAGCTTCCCCAGCAGAACGGTATTTCAAAAGAAAATTCACTTCATTTTTTGTAAGAAGAATGTCGTTTTCACTATTTTCAATTTTAATACAGAAATAGTTTTTTACTTCAACTGATGATGGATTCTTTGCATTGCAGTACTGAGTGATAAGCGAGTCGACAGAGGTGTGATAGATCCAGGATAGTTCAGCAAGAAGTTGAAGGTTTGGTTCACGTACGCCGGTTTCATAATTTGAATAAGCCTGATGAGTGATATGCAGCTTTTTGCCGATCTGAGCCTGCGTGTAGTTATATTGCTTTCTCAAACGCCGTAGATTATCCGCAAGTTGAATATTTGCCATAGTTTCACCTCCGTTTCTATCATCCGTTAAGGTTCAAGGATGTCTTTTCCCTCAATGAGATATTCATAAGAAACGTCGAAAATCTCAGTTAGAGCTTTCAATTCTATGTCTGTAACGTAACGTTTGTTGGTTTCTATTCTTGTAATTACATTTTTGTCCATATCATATCCGCGCAATTGGAGTTTGTAAGCTAAAAGTCTCTGTGACATATGGCGTTGCCGACGAAGTTCAATGAGCCTTTTGCCGATCAGATTCTTCTCTCCGGTAGTAGGTGTTCGTTTTGGCATAGTTCTAATCCCTCCTGCAAATAGTGTGAACAGGTTTGTCTCGTTTTTTGCACTTTTAATGATTTTACATGGAATTGAGTAACCAAATGGTTGGAATAATGAGACAAATGGAAAATAATTGTATGATTTGTAATGATTGATCTCCGAAGATAGTGTATAATGTATTCCAAAGATATTTTAGAGAACTAGGAGAAAATACACCATGTATGAAATAATGACTGCCGATGAAGCAATCCGGCTGATTCGGGACGGAGACTGTATCTGTGTGAATTCATTTGTCGGAATAGAGAATCCAATTGAACTTCACGAAGCAATTTACAGAAGATACCAGAAGATGCAGTCCCCAACACATCTGACAATGATTTCCAGTGCCGGTTTTGGTGTCTGGGATGATGAACATAATGCAGAAGGATACATCAGAGAGGGTGCTGTGGACAAGCTTATCTGCGGGCATTTTGGAGCAATGCTCAGTACAAAGAAACTAGTTTTAGAAGACCGGTTTGAGGCATACAATCTTCCGCTTGGATGCATTTCACATGCAATCCGTGCACAGGCCGGAGGTCTCCCGGGTGCACTTTCAAAGGTTGGCTTGGATATATTTGTAGATCCAAGAAAAGAAGGGCCTGGAATTAACAGAATCTCAATTGATGATTCACTGGTCAGGCATGTGGAAGTGGATGGAGAGGAATTTCTCTATTATAAATTACCGAAAATTAATATTGCACTGATTAAAGGAACAGCAGCAGACCGAAAGGGAAATATTACTTTTGACGATATGTTTATGTCTGGTGATGCGCTGTCTATTTGCCAGGCAGTAAAAGCGAATCGCGGCAAGGTGATCGTACAGGTAGACCGCCTGGTGGACACCCCATCACGACCGAGAAATGCAATTATTCCGGGCTGTCTGGTAGATGCGATCGTTGTAGCAGAACCGGAAGCAAGAAATGAAGCCTATACAGCACTGACTGGAAGCTTTGAGATTCCATATGAAGAGTGGAACACATGGAGTGAGCGTTTAGATTCTGTCTCAGTGAAACAGTCAAAGAACAGTACGGTGGCAAATATCATCGGAAAACGTGCATCGAAGGAATTACGTGTAGATGATATTGTAAATATTGGAATCGGCATTCCGGAGATGGTTTCTCGTTTTGCAAGAAAGAGTGGAATGCTTGATATGGTGACATTGACGGTTGAGTCCGGAGGAATCGGAGGATTTCCGGTTTCAGGAGAAGCATTTGGAGCAATGATCGGTGCGGCATCTGTCTATGATATGGCAAACCAGTTTGACCTTTATGATAATGGTGGTCTCGATGTCTGCTTTATGGGCGCGCTTGAAGTGGATAAAGAAGGAAATGTGAATGCACACCGTGGACCGGGAGCGTTTGCCGGAATCGGAGGATTTGCGAATATCACAGCTAAAACACCAACCGTTGTATTCTGTTTCAGCTTTACGGCAAAAGGACTGGAAGTTTCACAGAAGAAGGGGATTGTTGAAATTGAGAAGGAAGGTTCTATTTCAAAATTTGTAGATCGAGTCAAGAGTATCAGTTTTTCTGCCAGACGTGCGATCGCAAATGGACAGAAGGTACTTTATGTGACTGAACGCTGTGTATTTCGCCTGACACCGAAGGGGTTGAAATTGATAGAAGTATATCCTGGAATCGATGTGCAGAAAGATATTTTAGATCTTCTGCCATTCGAAGTGGAAGTATGATATAGAAAATCAATGCAAAATAAGATGAAGATTTGTTAAAATAGTTCATGGACTTCATCACGTTAAATTGATACAATTTATCCACAGGACAACAGAAAGGACATTATTATTATGGAAAAAGGTACAATTTTTAAATTTCATAATGATCTTGATACAGATCAGATCATCGCATCCCAGTATCTGCTTCTGCCGAACTTAGATGAGATGAAGAGCCATACATTTGAATCATTGGATCCGGATTTTGCGAAAAAAGTAAAACCGGGAGATTTCGTAGTCGGAGGAGAAAATTTTGGTTGTGGATCCTCCAGAGAGCAGGCACCGGGTGTGCTCAAAGCACTTGGAGTACAGGCTGTCATTGCGAAATCATTTGCAAGAATCTTCTATAGAAATGCAATCAATATCGGACTTCCGGTCATTGTCTGTAAGGAGCTTCCGGATGAGGTGAAGACAGGTGATACAATGGAACTTCGCATGTCTGACGGAACAGCTGAGGCGAATGGAAAGACTTATTCCTGTACAAAGCTGCCGGCGTATATGCAGAATATTCTGAATCAGGGTGGACTGATCGCTTCACTGAATAAGGAGGACTAGAACTATGGGAATGACAATCGCAGAGAAGATCATCGCTGCTGCAGCCGGTGTGGACAGCGTAAAACCGGGAGATATCCATACAGTAACATTGGACAGAATGATGAGTAATGATGGAACGACGCATCTTACTGTGGATATGTATAATAACAAATTAAAGAATCCTCGTATTGCAGATCCGAAGAAACTGGTATTCATTGTGGATCATAATGTGCCATCAGACAGTCCGAAGACAGCGGCATCTCAGAAGAAAATGAGAGATTTTGCAAAAGAGAACGGGATTGACTTCTGGGAAGGAAAGGGTGTCTGCCATCAGGTTATGATGGAGAACTATGTCCGTCCGGGAGAACTGATCTTCGGAGCTGACAGCCATACTTGTTCCTACGGAGCACTCGGAGCGTTCGGTACAGGTGTCGGATGTACAGACTTCCTTTATGGAATGGTGACAGGACAGTCCTGGGTACTCGTTCCAGAATCAGTGAAATTCAATCTGATCGGAGAACTTCCGGAAGGTGTTTATGCAAGAGACCTGATCCTGACGATTATCGGCCAGGTTGGTGCGAACGGATGTAACTATCAGGTGATGGAGTTCACAGGAGAAGGAGCAAAGACACTGAGCATCAGTGATCGTATCGCACTTTGCAACATGGCAGTAGAAGCCGGAGCCAAGACGGGTATCTTCGAGGCAGATGAAAAAGCAATGGAATACCTGAAAGAGCATGGCCGTGAGCCGAAAGCTGTATTTCACAGTGATCCGGATGCGCATTATATCAGAGAGTATACAATCGATCTTTCTAAAGTGGAACCGGTCGTGGCAAAACCTGATTTTGTAGATAATTTAAGTCCGGCAAAGGAAGTGCGTGGAATTAAGATTGATGAAGCGTTTTTAGGTTCCTGTAATAATGGACGTATTGAAGATCTTCGTGTCGGAGCAGAAGTTATTAAAGGAAAGAAAGTTGCAGATAAGGTCCGTTTCCTTGTTGTTCCGGCAAGCCAGACAATTTACCGCCAGGCTCTTAAGGAAGGACTTCTTGACATTTTCATGGAGGCAGGTGCAATTGTAATGAATCCGAATTGCAGCGTCTGCTGGGGAAGCTGCCAGGGAGTTATCGGTGAAAATGAAGTTCTGATCAGTACAGGAACACGTAATTTCAAGGGTCGTGCAGGACACCCAAGTTCAAAAGTATATCTTGGATCCGCAGCAACAGTTACAGCATCAGCAATTAAGGGTGAGATCGCACTTGCATCTGATCTGTAAGGTGATGGGAACAAGAGATAATTTACACAGAGAAGAACTTATATATTTTGAGGTGAACTATGGATAAATTTACAGGAAAGGTGTGGGTACTCGGAGATGATATCGATACTGATATCATCATCCCGACAGAGTATCTTGCACTGAAAACAATTGACGATATGAAACAGTATGGATTCAGTCCGCTTCGTCCGGAGTTGGCAGGACAGATCCAGAAAGGTGATATCATCGTTGCAGGAAAGAACTTTGGATGTGGATCTTCCAGAGAGCAGGCACCGGAGATCATCAAAGCACTTGGAATCCAGTGTGTGATCGCAAAATCATTTGCAAGAATCTTTTTCCGCAATTCAATCAACAATGGTCTGCTTTTGATCGAGCAGCCGGATCTGTATGATGATATGAAAGAAGGCGACACAATTGATGTCGTGATGAATCAGCATGTAGACTATAATGGCAAAGAATATCCGATCGCTTCTCTGCCGGAGAATCTGATGAGCATCATTCAGGCAGGCGGACTTGTAAAAGCTATGCGCAAGCTGAATGGACTTGAGGATTGAGCAGAAAGGAGAGCATGATGGGCGAGACGATTATTGAAAAGATTATCAGACATAATACAGGAAAGGCAGTAAAGCCGGGAGATATCGTGACAGTCAATGTTGACAGATGCATGATCCATGATATTTTCATTCCTTTTGTAGCAGATAAATTTGAAGAGATGGGATTTACAAAGCTTCACGATCCGGATAAAGTGGTTTTGATTTATGACCACCTGGTTCCGGCAAGCCAGCAGGATGACACAAGACATTTCCACAAAGGAGATGGATTTGTAGAAAAATATGGACTGACTCACGTACATAGAAGCGACGGAATCTGTCACCAGTTGATGACAGAAGCCGGATATGTGAAACCTGGAGATATCGCATTCGGAACAGACAGCCATACGACAACTTATGGTTGTGTCGGCGCATTTTCATCCGGAATCGGTTATACAGAAATGGCAAGTATTCTCGGAACCGGTACAATGTGGATCAAAGTTCCGGAGACGATCAAAGTTGTGATTGACGGAGAACTTCCGGAAAATGTAATGTCCAAGGATATCATTCTCCGACTGATCGGAGATCTCCGTGCGGACGGAGCAACTTACAGAGCACTGGAATTCTCGGGAAGCACGATTGAGAATATGTCAGTTGCAAGCCGTATGACAATGGCAAACATGGCAATCGAGGCAGGAGCAAAATGTGCTCTTTTCACACCAGATGAGAAGACGGCAGAATATTGTGAGATTGAACTCAACGACTACCAGAAAAGCCTTGTTGGAGATGAAGATGCTGTCTATATGAAGACAATGACATATAAGGCAGAGGATTTCGTTCCGGTTATGGCATGTCCGTCCCAGGTTGATAAGATTAGAGACGTTAGTGAGTTAGAGGGAACAGAGATTGATCAGGTATTCATTGGATCCTGTACAAACGGACGTCTGGAAGACCTCAGAGCTGCAGCAGAAGTACTCAAAGGGAAGAAAGTTGCGGACTTTGTGAAGTTGATCGTTACACCGGCAAGCCGCAAGATCTACAGACAGGCACTGGCAGACGGGACGCTGGACATTCTGGCAGAAGCAGGTGCAATCATCACACATCCGGGTTGCGGACTGTGCTGCGGAAGAACAGGAGGAATCCTTTCTGACGGAGAACGAGTTGTAGCAACGAATAACAGAAACTTCCTTGGGCGTATGGGAACATCTAAGGTAGAGATTTATCTTGCAAGCCCGAGAACAGCAGCGGCATGTGCAGTTGCCGGGAAGATTGTGAATCCGGAATAAGATAATATAGAAATATTAAAAGCTATCGATTACAACAATTAAGATGAAATTTGTTGTAACTGATAGCTTTTTTAAAATGTTGTAACTGTTTTTCTAATTGACACCTTTGAATGATTTTGTTATAGTTAATTCACATCAAAATCTCAGACATATATTTTCTATATTTCATTTGTCTGAATGTGTTATCGAAAGGATAACTTTATCTCATATTCAAGGCTGTATCAGCGGGAGATTCCATTTTGATGAGTTGCAAAATAACAAAAGAATAAAAACCAGGAGGAAGAGTCTATGGGAAAAGCAGATGTTAATGTGAATATCTGGTTAAGCGAGAAGAAAAGATTTGCAAATTTATTTAATGGTGTGATTTATGGTGGAAGACAGGTGATATTGCCGGAGGATTTGGAAGAAGTAAATCCCGTTTCATCTGTCAGCGTAAAAAATCGGGCCGGGAAAACAAAGAACATGAAAAAATACCGCGATATTATTATGAAATGGCGGAATCAGGCTACACTTGTGCTTCTTGCGAATGAATCACAGGATAAAATTCATTATGCGATGCCGCACAAGGTGATGCTTTATGATGGAATGGATTACGAAACACAAATTCGGAATAAATGGAAAAACTTTAATGACCGACGAAAACAGAACAAAAAAGCAGGACAGCCGTTGGAGTATCTTACTGCAGGAGAATATCTGTCGCGATTTCGGAAAAAGGATCGATTGATACCGATTATTTCATTAGTCTTTTACTATGGTTCAGAGCCGTGGGATGGACCTGTTGATCTGTATGATATGTTTCAGTTGGAGGGGACGAAAGAAGAGAACGAAATTTTGGAGAAATATCTTCCGAACTATAAAATTAATCTTGTAGATGCAGAACGATTGGAAGATGTTGAAAAATTTTCGGATGATTTACAAGTGATACTAACTATGCTAAGATATAGGGATAGTAAGGAAGAATTAACGGATTATATTAACGAGAATAAAAAGTTCTTTCAGAACGTTGACTATGAAACGAGTCAGGCAATGAAAGCTTTTCTAAACATGAAACAAATACCAGGTGAAGCAGAACATAAGGAGGAGATGATTGATATGTGTAAGGCAATACAGGAAATGTATAATGATGGAGTTCGACAAGGAAGAGATGAATTGTTAAAGGAATTAATTCAAAGAAAGTTACAGAAGAAAAAAACACCAGATCAGATTGCAGAAGAGTTAGAGGAAAGTGTGGAGTTTATTGGAAAAATTATAAAAGAAATGCAATAGTGCATTGCTAGAAAGTTCATAATTCAGAGATGATTTCAGAAAACAACTATAGAAATTGAAAAAGAAGTGAAAAGAGTTATCTGGAAACATATTGGAAATAACTAGAGGTAAGAAAAATAAAAAGTTATTGATTACAACAATTAAGATGAAATGTGTTGTGATTGATAGCTTTTCTGACATTAAGTGCTATTTAAGGTCTAAAAGTATTCTATTAAAAGACAACAGGATAAAAAAATAAATAACTGTTCAAAAAGCCATGGTAGAAGCTTACTATCCTCTTAAAGACAAGTCTACTTGGGATATATAACAGGTTTTCAGAGAGCATCGATCATAGGTGTGATCAGCATAGTGCAAGCATGGACTTTGACTCGTTTGATCGCGTAAATGCAAAAGGGAAAGCGGTTGAAGTCGCTTTCCCTTAATTTATAACTGTTTGGAATTAATCTCCCAAAATGCGATGCGTATTCTGGACACTTACAGAATATCAATATACTCCCCGGCCAGTGCCTTATTCATGCTTCTTACTGCACAGAATTTTCCACACATACTACAAGTATCGCTGTGGTCATCTTCCGGTTTTCTGCTGTCGCGGATTGCTTTTGCAGTTTCTGGATCCAGAGCACATTCAAACTGTGCATCCCAGTCAAGAACACGGCGGGCATCTGCCATCTTATCATCGATATCTCTTGCACCAGGAATTCCTTTGGCAATATCAGCAGCATGAGCTGCAATCTTAGAAGCAATGATTCCCTGTTTTGTATCTTCAACATTTGGAAGAGCAAGGTGTTCAGCCGGTGTTACATAGCAGAGGAAGGAAGCACCGTTCATTGCTGCAACAGCTCCACCGATCGCGGAAGTGATATGGTCATATCCAGGAGCAATATCTGTAACGATAGGTCCAAGTACATAGAAAGGAGCTCCCATACAGATGGTCTGCTGCACTTTCATGTTAGCTGCAACCTGATCAAGCGGTACATGTCCAGGTCCTTCTACCATAACCTGAACATTATGATCCCAGGCACGTTTTGTTAGCTCACCGAGACGCACAAGCTCTTCAATCTGGCATACGTCTGTAGCGTCAGCCAGACATCCAGGACGGCACGCATCACCAAGTGAGATTGTCACGTCATATTCTTCGCAGATATCAAGAATCTCATCATAGTACTCGTAGAATGGGTTCTCTTCTCCTGTCATGCTCATCCATGCGAATACAAGACTTCCTCCACGGCTTACGATGTTCATTTTACGTTTATGCTTTTTGATCTGTTCAATTGTTTTTCTTGTGATTCCGCAGTGAAGTGTAACGAAGTCAACACCGTCTTCTGCATGCATACGGATGACATCAAGGAAATCCTGTGCAGTCAGAGTAGCAAGATCTCTCTGATAATGAATGACACTGTCGTATACAGGAACTGTACCGATCATAGCAGGACATTCAGAAGTCAGTTTGCGACGGAACGGCTGTGTATCTCCATGGCTGGAAAGATCCATGATAGATTCGGCTCCAAGTTCTACTGCGCTCATTACTTTCTGCATTTCAATATCATAATCCTTGCAGTCACGGGAAACTCCAAGGTTGACATTGATCTTTGTGCGGAGCATGCTTCCGACACCTTCCGGGTTCAGGGCTTTATGATTCTTGTTAGCACAGATTGCAACCTTTCCTTCTGCGACAAGCTTCATTAGTTTGTCAGTGTCCATATGCTCTTTTTCAGCTACTGTTTTGATTTCTGGGGTGAGAATCCCTTTACGAGCTGCATCCATCTGGGTTGTGTAGTTTCTCATGTTGTTTTGCCTCCATTCGTATACGTGAATTATATAATTTTTGACGTCAGCAAAACACGGACAGCGTACACAAGAAAAGCTACGGTTCCATGCATATGAATAGATGCGGAAAGGAACGTAACTGTTTAGCTACACTACCAGCGAATGAGTATAAGATTATGCTGACGCCTTCAACGGAGATGTATTAATGACTGTAAAATAAGAAAGTTATTAATGGAATACTCCGGTGATTACAGATTGATTCTGCATTTTCTTGTGCGGTACAAGGTGGTGTCCCCAATGTATCGCATGTAACTGTTCGGAAATTTTGCAGTTACGGATTAAGAAGTCGGAAAAAGCTGTGCCATTACTCCACTTTTCTGGAATACTGAAATCAGCAGGAATGCCAGGATACTTCCGGCTACTGTTGAGATCAGGAATGGGATCACATAGATAAATAATCCTGCCGGTGCTGCTCCCATAAGGAATAAAGCAACCGGATAAGCAGCAATTCCTCCGAGAATACCTGTTCCAAGTGCTTCTGCAAGACAAGTAAGGCTTAAATTCTTACATTTCTTGTAAACAAGTCCACAGCAGAGAGCTCCGATCATACTACCCGGGAAAGCCATCAGACTTCCGATTCCAAGTATATTGCGCAGAAGGCTTGCACAGAATGCAATTCCAACGCCCCAGCCGGGACCAAGAAGTACGGCTGCAAAGATATTTACCATATGTTGAACCGGTGCACATTTACTTCCGGCTACAGGAAAGCTTAAAAAGCTTCCAACGATGGCAAGAGCGGTGAGAACACCTGCAAGTGCCAGTTTTTTTGTGTTTGTTGTCTGTTTCATAACTTGAGTCTCCTTTCAAATGTAAAAAAGGATCCTCACCTGAGTGAAGATCCTACCAGCTGTCCGAAGTAAAAAGAGATGCAAGGGCATCTCAATCATTACATGGTATCAATTCCCTCCGTTGGCATTATCCAAATCAGGTTTAAACGGGTCGAAACGGTAACACGTCTCCTCTCAGCCGGTTCTGACCAGCTCCCCTTTGACAATATTTAGTTCTTTGTCTGATGCTATTATGAACCGAAAAAGTGAAAAATGCAAGAGGAAAATTTGAAGCAAAAGGAGAAAAAATTTAAATCAGGTTTAAAATTATAAGAAGCTGTATTGAAAAATAAATAGAAAAACAATACAACTTCTTATTTTTATATATTATTACATAAAAAACAGAAGAAAAAGATTGGGTATACTGCGAATTGTATTGTGACATGTATTGTTGTATATTAAGTACATGAAGAAAAAGTACTGATCAGAGCAATGATAATCAGAACACTGTAAGTGATAACGGTAATTATGGTTAATTGTATGGAGAGGTCACGGGCGAATGAAAAAATTTGAAAAAATTGTAACCTGGATTCAGGAGGAAGTCAGGTCTGGAAGAATGGTTTCCGGAGAGAAGCTTCCTTCAGAACAGGAACTATCTGAACAATTCCAGGTCAGTCGTCAGACGGTACGACGGGCATTGGAAGAATTAGTAAAAGAGAATATTGTGGAAAGCAGACGCGGAAGTGGCTCTTATATATGTGAAGATGCGGGAATCCTTCTTGGAAATACAGAAAGAAGAGCAGATCATGAAGAAAAACGAATCGCAGTAATGCTGACGTATATCGATACCTATATTTTTCCTGTTATTATCCGGGAAATTGAAAAAAAGGTAACACAGGCAGGCGGAATACTTCAAATTGCAATGACAGACAATTCTGTAGCAAAGGAGCGGATGCATCTGGAAGAATTTTTGAGAACAAGAAGAATTGATGGTTTGATTGCAGAGCCTGTAAAAAGTGGGCTTCCGAATCCGAATTTAGATTTATATCAGAAATTACAGAAATCAGGAATACCGGTTGTGTTTGTGAATAGTTTCTATGAGAATCTCACAATTCCACATGTCAGTCTAGATGATGAGAAAGCTGGATATCTTGCAACAAAACATCTTTTAGAATGTGGACATACAAGAATCGCCGGAATCTTCAAGGCGGATGACGGGCAGGGAAGAATGCGATATGCAGGATACACAAAGGCACTCATGGAGCATTCACTTAAGATTAAAAATCGTCAGATTTTATGGGTTGATTCGGAAGATATCCGGGAAATGGAGATGGAAAGTGACAGAGTCCTGAAACGTTTAGATGGATGTACGGCCTGTGTCTGTTACAATGATGAGATTGCAAGTAAACTGGTCAAGGTACTGCAAAGTGCGGAAGTCAAAGTCCCAGATCAGATTTCCGTTATTGGAATCGACAATTCCAGTCTTGCAAGATTTAGTGAAGTACCAATCACGTCGGTGAATAATCCGGCGAATGAGATTGGAAAGTGTGCAGCACAGATTATATTGGATAAGATTGATAAAAATATGGAAATGTACTCAGCGGAATTTGCACCGGAACTTGTGATGCGAAATTCTGTGAAATTATATAATGAAGTCATGTAGACAGCAGACGAAAGGAGAAGAACAATGTTAGAACAGTTAAAAAAAGAAGTGTATGAGGCAAATATGCTGCTTCCAAAATACGATCTGGTTACATTTACATGGGGAAATGTAAGTGGAATCGATCGAGAAAGCGGACTTTTTGTTATTAAACCAAGTGGAGTTGAATATGATAAGCTGACTCCGGAAGATATGGTAGTTGTTGATCTGAACGGAAATAAAGTAGAGGGACGTTACAATCCATCTTCCGATACACCGACACATGTTGTTCTTTATAATCGTTTTCCAAAAATCGGTGGTGTTGTACATACACATTCTGCATGGGCAACAAGCTGGGCACAGGCAGGAAGAGATATTCCATGTTACGGAACAACACATGCAGATTACATCTACGGAGAAATCCCATGCGTGCGTAATCTGACGAAAGAAGAGATTGAGGAAGCATATGAGAAGAACACAGGAGTTCTGATTGCAGATGAGTTTGAAGCCAAGAAGAAAGATTATATTGCAGTTCCGGCAGTTCTTTGTAAGAATCATGGTGTATTTACATGGGGTAAAGATGCACACGAAGCAGTTCACAATGCAGTTGTTGCAGAAGAAGTTGCAAAGATGGCAGCAAGATGTGAGATGATCAATCCGCAGGTAAAACCGGCTCCGCAGGAACTTCAGGATAAGCATTACTATAGAAAACATGGTGCGAATGCCTATTACGGACAGAATACAGCAAAATAATAACTGTCAAGTATAACACAGTAACAAATTAAGTGATAAATAAAAAATAACTATAAACATTTTATAACAAGGAGGACACAAAAATGTTAAAGAAGAAAGAGTACAAATTCTGGTTTTGCACAGGTTCACAGGATCTTTACGGAGATGAATGTCTGGCGCATGTAGCAGAGCATGCCAAAATTATCGTAGAGAAGCTCAATGAGTCTGGAGTTCTTCCATATGAAGTTGTATGGAAACCAACATTGATCACAAACGAACTGATCCGTAAGACTTTTAATGAAGCTAATATTGATGATGAATGTGCCGGTGTCATTACATGGATGCATACATTCTCACCTGCAAAATCATGGATTCTTGGACTTCAGGAGTTCAGAAAACCATTGCTTCACCTTCATACACAGTTCAATATGGAGATCCCGTATGACACGATCGATATGGATTTCATGAATGAGAACCAGTCAGCACATGGTGGACGTGAGTTCGGACACATTTTCACAAGACTTGGAATCGAGAGAAAAGTTGTTGTTGGACACTGGTCAGACGAGAAGGTTCAGGAGAAGATCGCTTCCTGGATGCGTACAGCAGTTGGTGTGATCGAAAGCAGCCATGTACGTGTCATGAGAGTTGCAGACAACATGAGAAATGTTGCTGTTACTGAAGGTGACAAAGTAGAGGCACAGATTAAATTCGGATGGGAAGTAGATGCTTATCCGGTAAATGAGATCGCAGAGTCTGTAGATGCTGTAAGCGCAGCAGATGTAAATACATTAGTAGAAGAGTATTATGACAAATATGAGATCCTTCTTGAAGGAAGAGATCCGGAAGAGTTCAGAAAACATGTTGCTGTTCAGGCACAGATCGAGCTTGGATTCGAGCGTTTCCTTGAGGAGAAAAACTATCAGGCAATCGTTACACACTTTGGAGATCTCGGTGCACTCAAACAGCTTCCGGGACTTGCAATCCAGCGTCTGATGCAGAAGGGATATGGATTTGGAGCTGAAGGAGACTGGAAGACAGCAGCTATGGTCCGTATCATGAAGATCATGACAGAAGGCATGAAAGATGCAAAAGGAACATCGATGCTGGAAGATTATACATACAATTTTGTGCCTGGAAAAGAAGGAATCCTTCAGGCTCATATGCTTGAGATCTGCCCATCTATCGCAGATGGTCCGATCAGCATCAAGGTAAATCCACTTTCTATGGGAGACAGAGAAGATCCTGCAAGACTTGTATTTACATCAAAAGAAGGAAAGGGTATTGCAACATCACTGATCGATCTTGGAGATCGTTTCCGCCTGATCATCAATACAGTTGACTGCAAGAAAAATGAAAAACCAATGCCGAAGCTTCCGGTAGCAACAAACTTCTGGACACCGGAGCCGGATCTCGCAACAGGAGCTGAAGCCTGGATTCTTTGCGGTGGTGCACATCATACAGCATTCTCTTATGATATCACTGCAGAACAGATGGGTGACTGGGCAGCAATGATGGGAATTGAAGCTGTATATATTGATAAAGATACAACAATCCGTAATCTGAAAAATGAACTCAGATGGAATGAACTTGCATTTAGAAAATAAAAAATCATTAAGAGGATAACCTTCAATACTTAAAAATTTATCGAAAATTCATTGAAATGAAGAAAACGAAAAGGTATAATATCTAATTAGAAAAAAAGTCTCCGTAAATCTGTCCGCTAAGAAAATGCAAAGCAGACAGATCTGCGGAGCAAAAAGGAGTTTAAGTATGAGTGTTAAAATTGGTATTTTAGGTTATGGTAATCTTGGAAGAGGCGTTGAGTGCGCAGTAAAGCAGAATGATGATATGGAGCTTGTGGCAGTGTTCACAAGAAGAAATCCGGAAGATGTCAAGATTCTGACAGAGACTGCGACAGTTTGTAATGTAGCAGACGTAGAAGACTGGAAAGATAAGATTGATGTTATGATAATTTGCGGAGGAAGCGCAACAGACCTTCCAAAACAGACACCTGTTTACGCAAAGATGTTCAATGTAATCGATAGTTTTGATACACATGCAAGAATCCCGGAGCATTTTGCAAATGTAGATGCAGCCGCAAAAGAAGGCGGACATGTAGGAATCATCTCCGTGGGCTGGGATCCGGGAATGTTCTCACTGAACAGACTGTATGCGAATGCAATTCTTCCAGATGGAAATGATTACACATTCTGGGGCAAAGGTGTAAGCCAGGGACATTCTGATGCAATCCGCAGAGTTGAAGGTGTCAAAGACGGAAAGCAGTACACAATTCCGGTAGAGGCTGCACTGAAAGCAGTAAGAAACGGAGAGAATCCGGAACTTACAACAAGACAGAAACATACAAGAGAGTGTTTCGTTGTACTGGAAGAAGGAGCAGATGCGGCGAAGGTAGAAGAAGAGATCAAGACAATGCCGAACTACTTCTCAGATTATGATACAACAGTACACTTTATCAGTGAAGAAGAACTGAAAGCAAACCACAGCGGAATTCCGCACGGTGGATTTGTACTCCGCAGCGGAAAGACAGGATGGAATGGTGAGAATAAGCACCTGATCGAATATAGTCTGAAACTGGATTCCAATCCGGAATTTACATCATCTGTACTGATCGCTTATGCAAGAGCAGCTTACAGACTGGCAAGCGAAGGTCAGAGCGGATGCAAGACAGTATTTGATATTGCACCTGCATACTTAAGCGCAAAGAGCGGAGAAGAGCTTAGAAAACATATGTTATAAAATCGGATGCGGCGATGACTTACTTAAATGAGTTATACGCCGCATTTTTTATAGGAGGGCAAAAATATGAGAGGAAAAGAAGAGATTAAGAAAACAATCGAAGAAGGAAAAGCGGTGCTTGGAATTGAGTTTGGTTCTACAAGAATCAAAGCAGTTTTAATTGATGAGGATAAAAGTCCGATCGCATCCGGAAGTTATGACTGGGAGAATCAGCTTGTAGACAATGTCTGGACATACAGCATGGAGAAAATCCAGAATGGTCTTCAGGGATGTTACCAGGATCTTGTGAAAGATGTAGAAGCAAAATATAATGTGAAGCTTACAAAATTTGCAGCACTCGGAGTCAGCGCAATGATGCATGGATATCTTGCGTTTGATGAGAATGATGAATTGCTTGTTCCGTTCCGTACCTGGAGAAATACGATCACAGAAGAAGCTTCTGAAAAACTGACAGAGCTCTTTTCTTATCATATTCCGCAGCGTTGGAGTATTGCTCATCTGTACCAGGCAATCTTAAATGGTGAAGAACATGTAAAAGATGTTCGTTATATTACAACACTTGCAGGATATATCCATTGGAAACTGACCGGCAAGAAGGTGCTCGGAAATGGTGATGCAGCAGGAATGTTCCCAATCGACATAGCTACTAAGAAATTTAATGAGAAGATGATGGATCAGTTTGATGAACTTACAGCAGAGAAGAATTTCCCATGGAAGATCCGTGAAATCCTTCCGGAAGTTCTTGTTGCCGGAGAAGACGCAGGTGTATTGACGGAAGAAGGCGCAAAACTGCTTGATCCTACAGGAACACTTCAGTCCGGAATTCCAATGTGTCCTCCGGAAGGAGATGCCGGAACAGGAATGGTTGCAACAAACAGCGTTGCTGTCCGTACAGGAAATGTATCTGCCGGAACAAGTGTATTTGCAATGGCAGTACTTGAGAAAGACTTGACAAAGCCTTACGAAGAAATTGACCTCGTAACAACTCCGGCCGGAGATCTTGTAGCGATGGTACACTGTAATAACTGTACATCAGATCTGAATGCATGGGTGAATCTGTTCCGTGAATTTGCAGAGAGTATGGGAATGACAGCAGATATGAACCAGATTTTTGGAACACTTTATAACAAAGCATTAGAAGGAGATTCCGATTGTGGCGGACTTCTGGCTTACAACTATTTCTCAGGAGAGCATATTACAGGATTTAACGAAGGAAGACCGTTGTTCGTTCGTAAACCTGACAGCAAATTTAATCTTGCAAACTTTATGAGAGTGCATCTTTATACTTCTCTTGGAGCATTGAAGACAGGAATGAATATCCTTCTGAAAAAAGAACATGTTGCATTGGATCGAATGATGGGACATGGCGGATTGTTTAAGACAAAAGGTGTTGGACAGAGAATCCTTGCAGGAGCAATCGATACACCGGTTTATGTTATGGAGACAGCAGGTGAAGGTGGTGCATGGGGAATCGCACTGCTTGCCGATTACCTTATTAAGAAAGAGGACAAGGAATCGCTGACAGATTATCTTGAGAACAAAGTATTCCATGATGCAGTGGGAACAGGAATGGATCCGGTTGCGGAAGATGTGGAAGGATACGAGAAATTTATGGAAACATATGCTAAGGGTCTTGCAATCGAGAAAGCAGCGGTTGAAAATTTATAGTTACGTGTGTTGCTGGACGGTGGCAGATGAAGTGGAAAGGATATTTTCAAGGGGCTGTACATGGTATCCCATCTCTTCCCATCTGGTCAGTAGTTCATCCAGGATTTCAGCATTAGTGGAAGATGTGCTGTGGAGCAGAACGATAGCTCCGGGATGAATCCTTCCGAGGAGTTTGGAGAAAGCTTCTTCTTTGGATGGCTGGTTATCCTGATACCAGTCTACATAGGCGAGACTCCAGAAGAAACTTTTGTAACCAAGTTCTTTTGCCATTTGAAGATTAGCTTCACTGTATTTTCCCTGAGGAGGCCGATAGTATTTGGTCATATTCTTTCCGGTTACGTTTTTATAGGCAGTTTCTACATATTCCAGTTCTTTTTGGAAATCTTCTATAGAAGAAATATGGGACATGTCGGGGTGATGCCAGGTATGGTTTCCCACGGTGTGTCCTTCTTTTATTATCTGTCGGATCAGTTCAGGCTCAGAGTCAATGTAGGTTCCGACAACAAAAAAAGTGGCTTTTACCTGATGTTTTTTCAGTGCATCAAGGATGGCAGATGTATTTCCGTTTTCGTAACCGGCATCAAAAGTAAGATACAGAACTTTTTCAGACGTATCCTGTGCGTAATAAGCATCCATAGATGCAAGTTCCTGAATCGAAGCATTTCCAACAGGAGTTTTGCCTTCTTCCTGAAAACTTAACCCCCAGTTTCCTTCTGAAGAAAGTGTGAGATCAGGAAGGGCACAGGAAATCGTCCGGGGAATAGAAGTCACGGAGTTCTGGTTGACAGGAGAGGGGCGAGCCGAAGTTGACTCATTAGAAAAAGCGAAAATCTGTTCTTTAAGAAATCCAGCTCCAATACCTGAAAAATAAGAGAAGATAAGAAATAAAATGCAATACTTTTTTGATTTCAAAGGGTGTATGGGAAAATGGATACATTTCCGGGAAAGAGAGAGTTTCATTCGTTCACCTCGGAAAATCGTTAATAGAATATATGAAATTGTATTTCTTTTTATACTTGTTGATTAGGCAGAGGAATGATATACTAATCCGGTAATTGTATTGTATCCCGCAAGTTGGGAATGATAACAAGGAGGAATTGAATAATGAAAACAAAGAAACATGACACTCGTTGGATGGTTAGTGTTGCACTTATGGCAGCAATCGTGATCGTACTGGCCAATACACCGCTTGGTATGATCCAGCTCCCTATCATTAAGGCAACAACAGTTCATATTCCGGTGATCCTCGGAGCAATTCTGTTAGGACCTGGTGCAGGAGCAATTCTTGGAGCAGTTTTTGGTATATGCTCTCTGGTCAGTAATACAATGGCTCCGACACTCTTATCCTTTGCATTTTCACCATTTTTAAGTACAACCGGAATTCCTGGGGCGTTGAAGGCAATCTGGATATCTGTTGGATGCAGAATTCTGATCGGTGTGGTAGCAGGATGGCTGTGGGTACTTTTTACAAAGATTAAACTGAATCAGTTTATTGCACTTCCGATTGTGGGATTTGTTGGTTCAATGGTGAATACTGTCACTGTAATGGGAAGTATTTATTTCCTGTTTGCACAGCAGTATGCCGAGGCAAAAGAAGTTGCTCTTACAGCAGTATTCGGTCTGGTGATGGGAACTGTGACAGCATCTGGTATTCCGGAAGCAATCGCGGCGGCAATTCTCGTTCTTGCACTTGGAAAAGTACTTGTTGTAGTTTTCCGCAAGATGAATCTTGGGGCTGTGAATGTGGAATCTGCAAAATAACAGACGAATTTAAAAATAGAAGAAAGTAATGAATCATGAAGAAGTTAAATGAATGTGGAATTAAGACTGTTATCAGCTTGTAAAGTTACAAAATAGTAACAAAACCACAAGAAAGCAACTTCTTCATGTTGTTTTTTGATGAATTTTAGTTGCTGTTATAGTTGATTAAGTGTCAGGTGTGTATTATAATAAAGCTATATGACATGCAAAAACTGTTGGAAGATCAGAACAGCAGAAAGAAGAGGAGAAAAATATGGCAGAGGATTACAGAAACCAGGCAATCGGCGTATTTGAACTGGAAAGTGAGTGTATCTGTTTTGTAGCACTTGATGCGGCAGCAAAGGCAGCAGCAGTAAAGATTCAGGGTGTGGAGAGAAATCGTCTTGCGGCAGGAGCCTGCGTGAAGATGAGAGGAAGTGTCTCTGACGTGAAGGCTGCAATGGAAGCAGCACTGGATGTAGCCAGACCGTTGACGAAGATTGTTTCCCATACGGTGATTGCATCACCTTCTGAGGATACGGAAAAAGCAATTGCAATGACAATTAATAAATAGGTATTTGTTCAATTGTCTGTTGTACATATGAGAAGAGTATTGTTTTGTGAGGAAATCAGAGAAGGAAAAGAAAGGGAAATAAGATGAAGAAATATGGAGCATATGGCCTGGTAGAGGTAAAAGGAGAATCCAATGCGGTGATCGTAGTTGACCGCATGTTAAAGACTGCAGAAGTAGAGTATGTGACACAGGACACAAAGTGTGGTGGACATGCACTTGTTTTTGTAGGTGGCAGTGTATCAGCAGTAACAGCAGCGGTTGATGAAGTGAAAAATAATGCACCGTGTAAAGTTATACAAACTGCTGTAATCTCCAATCCGTCTCAGGAGATGGTTGACATAGTAGAAATGTTTAAGAATAGATAAGAGTTAGGATTAAGTAAAATGGAAAGAGCAATCTTGTTTTTTGATATTGATGGAACAGTGTTGAGTGAAGTGACAAAAGAAGTACCGCAAAGTGCGATTGAGGCAATGGAAAAAGCACGAGCGGAAGGACATCTGCTGTTTATTAATACAGGAAGAACAATCTGTAGTATTCCGACAGAGGTGAGAAAATTCCAATTTGATGGGTATTTATGTGGCTGTGGGACATATCTTACAGAACATGATGAAGTTTTGCTAAAAAGCTCGATTGAGAAGCAGAGAGGTATAGAACTGCTGCGAAAAGCAAAAGAATGTAATCTTGGTGTTATTGCGGAAGGACAAGAGGATTGTTATTTTCCTGGGCACATATCACGATTTGACAGGTTAGAATCTACAAGAAGATATTTTGCATCTAGAGGAATAGGAATCGAACAGTCTTTAGAGAGCGAAAGATTTGAATATGATAAGTTGTTTGTTTACGTAGATGATAAGAGTGATTTTGATTCTTTTCGTGAGTATCTTGGAGATGACATGGAAGCACTTGACCGTGGCGGAAAGGCCTATGAGGTAATTCAGAAGGGATTTTCTAAAGCGACAGCATGTCAGTTTATTATGGAAAGATATGACATGGATGCAAGTCATGCGTATGTCTTCGGAGACAGCAGTAATGATCTGGCGATGTTTGAATATGCGGAGCATGCGATTGCGATGGGCAGACATGATTCGGTATTGGATTCATATGCTGAGTTTGTTACAAAGACAGTGGAAAATGATGGAATTGCATATGCCATGAAGCATTATGGATTAATTTAACAGAAAATAGAAAACAGGATCTGTCAGTAAAGATAAAACTGGCGGATCCTGTTTTTTATATATTAGGAAAGTCCTTTCCTAATATATAAAAAACGCTCCGCTCAGGATGCGCACTGCGGCGTACAAGGTAGGTGTCGCAAGAATGTGCCAAGGCACATTCTTTGTTCATAAAGTATTTCTGTTATACAATACCGACACCGTCAAAGAAGCTGACATCTGTTGGATATACATAGCTGTCTCCAATGTCATGAAGAAGTACAACATTCAAGTGATTATTCAGGTTCTTTTTATCCAAAGAAATTGCATCAGTCAGTACATCAATCGGTAAATTAGAGTTGTCCGGAAGTTTATAAATCTCCAATGCCTTTTTGATCTGTTCTGCGCATCCGGATGTGGTTAATCCTTTCTCTTCTGCAATCTTTGTAATCTGATACATACCGATTCCAACAGCCTCTCCATGGCTTTCGCGCTCATAATTGAAGTGCTGTTCAATCGTGTGCGCAAGTGTGTGTCCAAAGTTCAGAAGGATACGTTCTCCAAGGTCAAACTGATCGGCTTCGACAACGATTCTTTTGATATCAACGCAGCGTGCAATAATCTGTGTCAGCTTCGGCTTTAAATCATCGAAGGAAGTATGTCTACATAAAAGCTCAAAAAGCTCGTTGTCTTTGATGCATCCATATTTGATCACTTCGCCCATTCCATCACTGATGAAATGATCTGGCAATGTATTCAGCACATCTGGGTCAATGATGACTGCCTTTGGGTGATAAAATGCACCAACAAGATTTTTTCCCTGCGGAAGATCTACCGCAACTTTTCCGCCAACGGAAGAATCGACTTGCGCAAGAAGTGAGGTTGGAATCTGTACAAATTTGATTCCACGCAGATAACTGCTGGCAGCAAATCCGGCAAGATCACCGATCACACCGCCACCAAGTGCGATGAGCAGGTCACTTCGTGTTAGTTTTACATTTATTAATGCTTCATAGATCTTAGGCAGAGACTGGAAACTCTTAGTAGGTTCGCCGTGAGGCAGAACAAAAGAGTGGCATTCAAACCCTGAGTCAGACAATGCTTTTGTGATAATTTCTCCATAGAGAGGAAAAACATTATCATCTGAAACGATCATGATTTTTTTCCCGGAGAACACTTCGCTTACAAGTTCTCCGGTTTTTGCAAGGATTCCATTTTCAATATGGATCGGATAAGAATTCGGTCCAAGATCAACTGTTAATTTCATGACGATCTCCTTAGAATTTTTTACCGACTACTTCGGCAATTTGACGAACTTGCTGAAGCAGAACATCATATTTCTCAGGTTTCAAAGATTGGGCTCCGTCACAAAGGGCAGCTTCCGGATTGTTGTGAACTTCGATCATAAGTCCGTCAGCACCTGCAGCAACTGCAGCCTTTGCCATAGGCTCAACAAGCCACCATTTTCCGCCGGCATGACTTGGGTCAATAACAATCGGAAGATGTGTCTTGCTGCGAAGAACAGGGATACACTGAAGATCCAGAGTGTTTCTTGTAAAAGTCTCAAAAGTACGGATACCACGTTCACAGAGAATGACATTTTCATTACCGGATGCCATGATATACTCAGCGGACATGATCCATTCTTCGTATGTGGCATTCAGTCCTCTCTTTAACAGGATTGGGCGATCAACCTGTCCTAATTCTTTGAGAAGATCAAAGTTCTGCATGTTGCGGGCACCAATCTGGATCAGGTCAACCTTCTCGTTGAATACATCCAGATACTTGGAAGACATGAGTTCTGTAACAATAGGAAGTCCGACTTCTTCTCTGACTGCACAGAGAATATCAAGTCCCTCAAGTCCGAGTCCCTGGAAAGCGTAAGGACTTGTTCTTGGCTTGAATGCGCCGCCGCGGAGAAGATTTGCTCCGGATGTTTTTGCTTTTTGAGCAATCTCAAGAACCTGCTCATAGGATTCTACAGAACAAGGTCCTGCAATCAGTCCTAAATGTTCACCGCCAATCTTAACACCGGAAACATCAATAATAGAGTCTTCCGGATGAAATGCGCGATTTGCAAGCTTATAAGGCTCCTGTACATGCATAACTTTGTCAACACATGTGTCAATTTCAAATTGTCTTGGATCGATCAGTGTTGTATCTCCGATACATCCGATGATCGTCATTCCGGTTCCCTGAACCAGATGAGTGTCAAGTCCGTGCTTTTTTACAAGATTTTCGACACGATGTATATTTTCCTCAGAAGTATGAGGTTTCAAAACAATAATCATTTTTTATCATCCTCCTTAATATTCGTACTGTAAAATTTTAGTTGTTTAAAGTGCGAAAACATATGTATCATAAAACATATACAATTAGATGTCAATGTCTTTTGGATTATTTGAAGAAATATATCAAAAAAACATGCAAAATAGTGTGATTATTTCATGAATAATCACATTGACGGATAGAGTGCGCAGTGCTAATCTAAAAAGCGTGTCATGTGAAGAGAGAGTTCTCCAGGCATGAGATTGACAGAAACTGACGAAAGAATTGTTTCTGGAACTTGACATGTAGGCTTACATATTAAAAAGAGGTAAAACAAATGAAGATTTTAAAACAGTTTGGTGTGATATTCGGTGTTTGCTGGGTCAGTCTTGTAATCGAACATTATCTGCCGTTTTCTTTTCCGGCGAGTGTAATCGGTATGATTTTATTGTTGATCTGTCTGCTGACCGGGTTCTTAAAGATTGAGCATGTGCAGGAAAAAGCAGATTTTTTATTAGGAAATATGGCATTCTTTTTTGTACCGGCAGGAGTAAGTATCATTAATTATTTTGACATTTTAAAAAGTACAGTGCTTCAGCTTCTTGTAATCTGTGTTGTATCCACGATTGTAACATTTGCTGTGACAGCGTATGTAGTTACGCTGACAGTGAAATTGATGGAGAAGAAAAAGGGAGGAAAGAAAGCATGAAAGAATTAATGACATCTCCTTATTTTGGAGTAGGGTTGAGTGTAGTAGCATTCTGGATAGGAGAAAAGCTGCATAATAAATTAAAGACACCGATCTGTAATCCACTGATCGTTGCGATTGTATTGATTGTAGGAGTCCTTTTGATTTTTGATATTCCATATGATAGCTATGATGTGGGCGGGGCTTTAATCAATATGTTCCTTGCTCCGGCAACAGCATGTCTTGCGGTTGCAATTTATACAAAAATTGATGTTTTGAAGAAATACTGGCTTCCAATTGTAGTTGGATGTACTGCAGGGTCAGCAGCATCTATGGCAAGCGTGTTTGGAATGTGCAAATTATTTGGACTGGATCAGAGCATGACAGTTTCACTGATCCCTAAGTCAGTGACAACACCTATCGCAGTGAGTATTTCTGAGCCGGCAGGTGGTGTAGTGCCGATTACGGTGGTTGCTGTTATTTTCACGGGGATTCTTGGAAGTATTCTGGCTCCGACGCTGATCAAAATATTCCATGTGAAGGATTCTGTGGCAGCAGGACTTGCAATCGGTGCATGTAGTCATGCGGTCGGAACATCAAAGGCAATTGAAATTGGTGAGATCGAGGGTGCAATGAGCGGTCTTGCAATCGGAATCTGTGGAATTATTACAGTGCTGTTTTCAATGCTTATTATGTAGGCGAATTTAATAATCATGAAAAGAATCGATTTAATCAGGATTTTCGTATAGAAACATTGCCTGAAAGAAATCGGTTCTTTTTTTTGAAAAAAATAAGGATTTCACGCTTCGGTCATGACAAATGTGGAAACTTATGTTATACTCTAAGTTAGGTTAGTGCCATTATACTTTGAATTATGGTTTGTGTGAAAAAGACAGAACAGGCACTGAAAGATAGAATTTAAAGGAGCTATACGGTATGAAAAGAGTATTGTTAAAGCTGAGCGGAGAAGCTCTTGCAGGCGAGAAGAAGACTGGATTTGATGAGGCAACCTGTATCGGAGTTGCGAAGCAGGTAAAACAGCTTGTAGATGAAGGTGTGCAGGTAGCAATCGTAACAGGAGGAGGAAACTTCTGGAGAGGAAGAACAAGTGAGACAATTGACCGTACAAAAGCAGATCAGATCGGTATGCTTGCAACAGTTATGAACTGTATCTATGTGTCAGATATTTTCCGTCATGTAGGAATGAAGACAGAAGTATTCACACCTTTTGTATGCGGAGCATTTACATCTCTGTTCTCAAAGGATGCGGCAGTTGCAGCACTGGAAGAAGGTAAGGTGATCTTTTTCGCAGGTGGAACAGGACATCCATATTTCTCAACAGATACAGGTGCAGTTCTCCGTGCAATCGAGATTGAGGCAGATGCAATGCTTCTTGCAAAGGCAATTGACGGTATCTATGACAGTGATCCGAAGGTGAATCCGGCAGCAGTGAAGTATGATGAAATTTCTATTCAAGAAGTGATCGATCAGAAACTCGCAGCAGTTGATCTGACAGCATCCATTCTCTGTCTTGAGAATAAGATGCCGATGCTTGTATTCGGACTTAATGAAGAGAATAGTATTGTAAATACAATGCAGGGAAAATTCACAGGAACAAAAGTTACTGTATAAACTATTTTAAAATAGCAGTAACTGTTCAGAGCCAACCTCCAAAATGCTACGCATTTCGTCGGTGTGGCGTATCCGCCAAATAAAATTTCAAAAACAGTTTTAAAAATGCAAGCATTTTATACCTGTTTTTTGAAATTTTGCTTGGCTCTGAACAGTTACAAATAGCGGAGGAATTACAGCATGAATGAAAAAAACAAAATCTATGATGATAAGATGACAAAGACAATTAACAATCTGGATGGAGAACTTGCTACAATCCGTGCAGGGCGTGCAAACCCACATGTACTGGATAAGCTGGCAGTTGATTACTACGGAACACCAACACCGATCCAGCAGGTAGCGAATGTTTCTGTACCGGAAGCACGTATGATCCAGATCCAGCCATGGGAGAAGAGCATGCTCAAGGCAATTGAGAAAGCAATTCTTACATCTGATATCGGAATCAACCCGACAAATGATGGAACATCTATCCGTTTGGTATTCCCAGAACTGACAGAGGATCGCAGAAAAGAACTTGCGAAAGATGTTAAGAAAAAAGGTGAGGAAGCGAAAGTTGCTGTACGTAATGTCCGTCGTGATGGAAATGTTGCTTTCAAGAAACTGAAAGGAACGGAAATTTCTGAAGATGAGATCAAAGATCTTGAAGATGAACTTCAGAAGATCACAGACAAGTATGTTGCTAAGATTGACAAGATGGTAGAGGCGAAGTCCAAGGAAATCATGACAGTCTAAATCGAAAAACAGCAGAGCTGAATTGTCAGATTGTAATGTGGAAAAACTGTTTACAGATTATTTGTACGCAGATAAGTTTTTAAGAACATGGAGGCTTATTTAAGGCCTCCATTTCTTCTTTAAAGAAAGTTGCGACAGAGAGGATAAGAAAATGAACGTACCACAGCATATTGCGATTATTTTAGATGGAAACGGACGCTGGGCAAAATCAAAAGGAATGCCGAGAAATTACGGACACGCACAGGGAGCCAAGAACGTTGAGAAGATCTGTGAAGAAGCATGGCGTATGGGAATCAAGTACCTGACAGTCTATGCATTTTCTACAGAAAACTGGAGCAGACCACAGAATGAAGTGGATGCACTGATGAAACTTTTAAGAAATTACATGAAAACATGTCTGAAGACAGCGGCAAAGAATGATATGAAGATCCGTGTGATCGGCGATATTGAACCGCTGGATGAGGATATCAAGAGCCGGATCAGAGAACTGGAAGAGGCAACAGCCAACAATGGAGGGCTTAATTTTACAATTGCCCTGAATTATGGAAGCCGTGATGAGATCACAAGAGCAGCCAGAAAGCTTGCGAAGGATTGTGCGGCCGGCAAGGTAAATCCGGACACGATCGATGAATCATTATTTAATTCTTATCTGGATACAAATGACATTCCGGATCCGGATTTGATGATCCGTACAAGCGGAGAACAAAGATTATCGAATTATCTGCTTTGGCAGCTGGCCTATTCAGAGTTTTATTTTACAGATATTCCGTGGCCGGCATTTACGAAAGAAGAGCTTATAAAAGCGGTGGAAGAATATAACCGCAGGCATAGAAGATTCGGCGGAGTAGAGGAGGCGGAATAAAGATGTTTAAAACAAGGTTACTAAGTGGAATACTATTAGTGATCATCGCGCTTGTCACAGTGATCACGGGCGGAAACCTGCTCTTTGCAGTTTTGTTATTAATCAGCCTGATCGGAATGACAGAGTTGTATAAAGTATTTCACATAGAGAAGAAGGCACCAGGAATTGTCGGATATATTTTTGCAATCCTGTATTATGGGTTATTATATTTTAAACCGCTTCTTCCGGGAGAATCCTTAAACTGGTTTGTTATGCTGTTTATGGCTTTTTTGATCTGCCAGATGGCGGTTCTTGTATTTTCCTATCCGAAATATAATACACAGCAGATTTTTGCCGGTTTTTTTGGAATGTTCTATGTGGCAGTGATGCTCTCTTACATTTATCAGACAAGAAATCTTCCGGGAGGAATCTTCTCGGTATGGCTTGTATTTGTATGCTCCTGGGGATGTGATACTTGTGCATACTGTGTCGGTATGTTGATCGGAAAGCACAAGCTGGCACCGATTTTAAGTCCGAAGAAATCAATAGAAGGTGGAATCGGAGGAATCCTTGGTGCAGCATTGATCGGAGTATTGTATGGACTTGCAATTAACTACTGGGGAAATGCGGCAGCAGATTTATTGCAATATGCGATCATTGGTGCGGTCGGTGGAGCAATTTCACAGATTGGGGACCTGGCAGCTTCTGCAATCAAGAGATACCACAACATTAAAGATTATGGAAAACTGATTCCGGGACATGGAGGAATTCTTGACCGTTTTGACAGTGTTATCTTTACAGCACCTATTATTTTCTATCTTTCCCTGTTTCTGTAAAAGGAGATATATGTGTGATAGATGCGTTGCTGATCCACAGTTTTGTGGATTGTAACATAAAAGCAGAATAGAGGTAAAAAGTTACGATGAAGAAAATTGCAATTTTGGGATCCACAGGATCCATAGGAACACAGACATTGGAGATTGTCAGGACAAATGGCGATCTAGAGGTTACAGCACTTGCAGCAGGGAATAATATTGATCTCTTGGAGAAACAGATCAGAGAATTTAAGCCGAAACTGGCAGCAGTTTGGAAAGAAGAAAGAGCAAATGAATTAAAAGACAAAATAAATGATCTGGATGTTAAAGTAGTAAGCGGTATGGATGGACTGCTTGAAGTAGCGAGACAGCCGGAGTCAGAGATTCTTGTGACAGCAATTGTCGGAATGATTGGAATTCTTCCTACAATTGAAGCAATTAATGCAGGAAAAGATATTGCTTTGGCAAATAAAGAGACACTGGTCACAGCAGGACATATCATTATGCCGCTGGCAAAGGAAAAAGGGGTTTCTATTCTTCCGGTGGATAGCGAGCACAGCGCAATCTTTCAGTCTCTTCAGGGAGGACAGCAGAAGGCTCTGCACAAGATTCTCCTGACGGCATCCGGTGGACCATTTAGAGGAAAGAAACTGGAAGATCTGGCGAACATCCAGGTAGAGGATGCATTGAAACACCCAAACTGGGCAATGGGACGCAAGATTACAATTGACTCATCTACAATGGTGAACAAAGGTCTTGAAGTGATTGAGGCGAAATGGCTCTTTGGAGTGGATGTAGATCAGATTCAGGTTGTTGTGCAGCCACAGAGTATCATTCATTCAATGGTGGAATATGAAGATGGTGCAGTGATCGCACAGCTTGGAACACCGGATATGAAACTTCCAATCCAGTATGCACTCTATTATCCGGAACGTCGTTATCTTCCGGGTGACAGACTGGACTTTTCGACACTTCAGCAGATCACGTTTGAACAGCCGGATCTGGAAACATTTTATGGATTGAAGCTTGCTTTTGAAGCGGGAAGAACAGGAGGTTCCCTTCCGACCGTGTTAAATGCGGCAAATGAGAAAGCAGTTGCGCTGTTCCTTGACAGAAAGATTAAGTATCTCCAGATTCCTGAGATTATTCAGGCGTGTATGGAAGCGCATAAAAATATTGCGGCTCCAACCGTTGAGGAGATACTAAAGACAGAACAGGAAACATATGAATTTATTAAAAACAGGTGGTAATGTATGGGCATAATCTTGGCAATTCTGCTATTCAGTGCGATTGTAATCTTTCACGAATTAGGACACTTTCTGCTTGCAAAGAAGAATAAGATCCGTGTGGATGAATTCTCTCTGGGTCTTGGACCGACTATTTTTGGAAAACAGTTTGGAGAAACAAAATTCAGCTTAAAGCTTCTTCCGTTTGGCGGAGCCTGCATGATGGGAGAAGATGATGTGGATGATATGTCTGAAGGGAGCTTTAACAGCAAATCGGTCTGGGCAAGAATGTCAGTAATTGTTGCAGGTCCAGTGTTTAATCTTATTCTTGCATGGATCCTCTGCATGATTATTATTGGCTGGACGGGATATCGAGCACCGATTGTCAGTAATGTGACAGATGGATATTCAGCGCAGGAAGAAGGTATCGAACCGGGAGATGTGATCAAGAAGATCGGAGGAAAATCAGTTCATATCTGGAACGATATCAGTCTGTATAATATGATGCATGCGGGAACAAAAAGTGTAGAAGTTGAGTATGAGCGTGACGGTAAGGATTATACAGTTGTGCTGGAACCAAAACAGAATGAGGGAGATGCTTTTCCTCTGCTTGGAATTACAGGTGGTGAGATGGTTCGTCCGGGTCTGTTTGGAACAGTTCGATACGGAGCATATACGGTGAAGTATTGGATCACATATACAGTTGACAGTCTGAAAATGTTAGTTGGTGGAAAGGTAGGAGTAAAAGATCTTTCCGGTCCGGTTGGAATTGTCAGTGCGGTAGATAACGTTTATCAGGAAGCAGCTCCGGCAGGCATGGTAGTAGTGATTTTAAATTTTCTCAATATAGGAGTACTTCTGACCGCCAACCTGGGTGTGATGAATCTGTTACCGCTTCCGGCGTTGGACGGTGGACGTCTTGTATTCCTTATCATTGAGGCCGTTCGTGGAAAAAGAGTACCGCCTGAGAAAGAAGGCATGGTACATTTTGCAGGATTTGTGCTTCTGATGGCATTGATGGTTGTTATTATGTTTAATGACATTCTGAAACTTGTGTAGAAAACAGGAAAGAATAGGAGTTTTCCGCATATACTGGAAAAAGGAAACGAATCAGATGTGGGAGACAAACTATGAAACTTTTTCAACCGATACAAGGTTCAATTGAAAGCAAAGAAACGCAGGAGAATCTGATCGATCGTGGTCAGCTGCAGGTAAATGTTACATCTTCTGTGAATGCATTTCCAGTAAAAGAAGCACGGATTTCCATCTCTTATACAGGAATTCCGGAAAGTATATTAGAGCAGGTAGTCACGGATTCTTCCGGTCAGACAGAACTGGTTGAACTGAATGCACCACCGGAAGAATGGAGTCTGGATGAGAACGAAGAACGTCAACCATATTCAGAATATACCTTGAATATTGAAGCAGAAGGATTTGAGTCGATCAGTGTTTCGGGAACAGAGATCCTGGCAAACACAAAGGCAATCCAGAATATACGCATGAAACAAAAGGATCAGAGCAGGGAAGAAGAGCAGGTATTCGTCATCCCTGCTCATACTTTATATGGAAATTATCCTCCGAAGATTGCAGAGGAAGAGATTAAGCCGGTAAATGAAACAGGAGAAATTGTCTTGAGCCGTGTGGTTGTACCGGAATATATTATCGTACATGATGGATCTCCGCGGGATTCTACAGCACAGAATTATTATGTGAAGTACAAAGATTATATAAAAAATGTCGCATCAAGTGAAATCTATGCAACCTGGCCGGCAGACACCATAAGGGCAAATGTGCTGGCAATTATGTCATTCACTTTAAACAGGGTTTATACGGAATGGTATCGAAATAAAGGGTTTGATTTTACAATTACATCATCAACGGCATTTGACCATAAATGGATCCCGGAGCGCAATATATTTGAGCCTATTTCAGTGATTGTGGATGAACTGTTTGCAGACTATCTGTCACGGCCGAATGTGCGCCAGCCAATCCTGACACAGTATTGTGATGGTCGCAGAGTGAGTTGTCCAAACTGGTTAACACAGTGGGGGTCAAAAAGTCTGGGAGAACAGGGATTTTCTCCGATTGAAATTCTAAGGTATTATTATGGTGACGATATGTATATCAATACGGCAGAAGCAATCTCAGGTATTCCGTCTTCCTGGCCGGGATATACACTGGAACAAGGTTCACAAGGTCCAAAAGTGCGTCAGATACAGGAAGAACTGAATGTGATTGCGGGGGCATATCCGGAGATTCCCAAATTGACGGAAGATGGAATCTATGGACCTGAAACAGAAGCGGCTGTCCGGAAATTTCAATCTATATTCGGTCTTCCGGTAACAGGAGAGATAGATTATAAAACATGGTATAAGATATCGGAAATTTATGTTGGCGTGTCAAGAATAGCAGAGCTTTCATAAAGTACAGGAACAGTTCAGACAGGAGACAGTGAAATTAATGGAAAGAGACAGAAGACGAAGGAAAAAACGACGAAGAAATAGAAAAACAACAAGAAAAGGATTCGTGTTTCTTGTGCTTCTTCTTGTGATCATCGGAGCGGCAGGTGTATTAAAGATGACAAAAGCAGTACCCGGATTATTCCGTGAGTCTGGAAATGTCCTTTTGCCTGATTCTGGTCAGAAAATAGAATTTCCGGAGTTAAATGTATCAGAAGAAGATGTTGCAGATGGTTTTTATTATCAGCAGCTGTCGGAGCAGGAAAAACAGGTTTATCGTGAGATCCTGCAGGGTGTTTGTTTCATGGAGGAGACCATTCTTCTTCACGCAGGCGAGAACGATGAGGCTGGAAAGATATACGAATATCTGATGTATGACCGGCCGGAATTGTTCTGGTGTGACGGGAGCTCAAAAATGACGGTATATAAAGATTATACCGAGTTTCATCCGTCTTATATCTGTACACCGGATCAGAGAGAATCCAGACGGGAGCAGATTGAAAATGCGGCACAAGAGGCACTTGCAGGTGCACAGGGGTGTGAGACAGAATATGAGAAGATCAAGTACATTTTCAAATATCTTGTAGATACTGTGGATTATGATCAAAACGCATTGGATAATCAGAATATTTATAGTTCTTTGGTTGGGAAAAAATCCGTCTGCGCAGGATATTCCAGGGCAGCGCAATATCTGTTGAAACAGATGGGAATAGAATGTATTTACGTTGTGGGAACAGTAAAAGAGCAGGGGGCACATGCATGGAATATAGTGAAATGTGATGATAAGTATTATCAGATGGATGTGACTTTCGGAGATCCGATCTTTCAGGAGAATGAGACGGGAGAAACGCTACCTCATGATCTTGTGAATTATGAGTATCTATGTTGTACAGATGAAGAAATTTTTACAGATCATCAGCAGGATGATTTTGTGCCGTATCCGGTGTGCGATTCCAATGATCTGGAATATTATCGAATCAACGGTCTGTACTATGAAACATTTGATGAGAATGAAATCTATGAAAAAATGAAAGCAGGGATAGAACAGGGACAGGAAATGTTTGCTATCCGCTTTTCGGAAAATGCTGTTTATGAAGTTGCAAAAGAGAAAATTATAGATAATTTGATTCCACAGGCGGCGGAGTTTCTTGTTGACTTCAGACAATTGGAAGAGGTGAAATATACGTATGCCGTGGACGACAGAAAGCGGATCATAATGATCTTCTGGTATTCATAAAAATGCATAAAATACCATTTATAAGTAAAAAATACCAATATATATTAATAAAAGTACTAAGTTATTCATCAAAAATGATGTTGAAATGTCTCTCATGCTGTAGTATAATCTTTACAATTTGAGAAAGAGGGCGCTCTGGAATAAAGACTCCATGAGCGCCTTCCTTTTGAGAAAAAATATTTTTACGAAGGGAAAGGGTGAACAGATGAAAGCGTTTCTTATTTTGGAAGACGGTACTGTGTTTACAGGAACAAGCATTGGTTCGACGAGAGATATGATCAGTGAGATCGTGTTTAATACTTCAATGACAGGATATCTTGAGGTACTGACGGACCCTTCTTATGCGGGACAGGCAGTGGTTATGACATATCCGCTGATTGGTAATTATGGAATTACACCGGATATGGAGTCATTAAAGGCATGGCCAGATGGATATATTGTGAGGGAGTTATCCAGAATGCCAAGTAACTTCAGATGTGAAGGTACAATTCAGGATTTCCTCAAGAAATATGATATTCCGGGTATTGCAGGAGTTGATACTCGTGCTCTTACAAAAATCTTAAGAGAAAAAGGTACCATGAATGGTATGATCACAACAAACGAGAATTACGATCTTGATGAAGTAATCTCCAAGTTGAAGAATTATAAGGTAGAAGGTGTTGTCTCCAAAGTTACATGTGCGGAGAAATACGTTTTAGAAGGAACAGGCAAGAAGGTTGCACTTCTTGATCTCGGAGCTAAGAAAAACATCGCAAAATCTTTAAATGATCGCGGCTGCGAAGTGACCGTTTATCCGGCCGATACAACAGCGGATGAGATCATCGCATCTAATCCAGATGGCATTATGCTTTCCAATGGACCTGGAGATCCGGCAGAATGTACATCAATTATCAAAGAAATCAAAAAGCTTTATGAAACAGATATCCCAATATTTGCCATTTGCCTTGGACATCAGTTGATGGCACTTGCAACAGGTGGTACAACTTACAAGTTAAAATACGGACACCGTGGTGGAAATCATCCGGTGAAGGATCTTCAGACAGGCAGAGTCTACATTTCTTCACAGAATCACGGCTATGTTGTTGATGAAGACAAGATTGATCCAAACGTTGCAGTTCCTGCATTTAAGAATGTAAATGACGGAACAAACGAAGGACTTGCATATGTTGGAAAGAACATTTTTACAGTTCAGTTCCATCCGGAAGCATGCCCGGGACCACAGGATTCAGGATACCTGTTCGATCGTTTTCTTGAGATGATGGGAGGAGAGAAATAATGCCAAGAGATAATAGTATCAAAAAAGTATTAGTTATCGGTTCTGGTCCGATCGTCATCGGACAGGCTGCGGAGTTCGATTATGCTGGAACTCAGGCCTGCCGTTCACTGAAAGAAGAAGGGATTGAGGTTGTACTTCTCAACTCAAACCCTGCGACAATCATGACAGATAAAGATATTGCAGATCGTGTTTATATCGAGCCACTGACAATTGAGGTTGTTGAGCAGCTGATCAAAAAGGAGAAACCAGACAGTGTACTTCCAACACTTGGAGGACAGGCTGGACTGAACCTTGCAATGGAACTCGAAGAGGCTGGATTCTTAAAAGAGAATAATGTACGCCTGATCGGAACAACATCTGAGACAATTAAGAAGGCAGAAGACCGTCTGGAGTTCAAGGCAACAATGGAGAAGATCGGTGAGCCGGTTGCAGCTTCTCTCGTTGTAGAAAATGTAGAAGATGGACTTGCATTTGCAAATAAGATCGGCTATCCGGTTGTTCTTCGTCCTGCTTATACACTGGGAGGAAGCGGTGGTGGTATCGCGCATGATTCTCAGCAGTTAGTAGAGATTCTTGAGAATGGTCTTCGTCTTTCCCGTGTTGGTCAGGTTCTTGTTGAACGTTGTATCGCGGGATGGAAAGAGATCGAGTACGAGGTAATGCGTGACGGAGCAGGAAACTGTATTACAGTATGTAATATGGAAAATATTGACCCGGTTGGAGTTCATACTGGAGACAGTATCGTAGTCGCACCTTCTCAGACACTGGGCGATAAAGAATATCAGATGTTACGTACTTCCGCATTGAACATTATCAGTGAACTGAACATCACAGGTGGATGTAACGTACAGTATGCATTACACCCGGAGACATTCGAGTATTGTGTAATCGAGGTAAACCCTCGTGTAAGCCGTTCTTCTGCACTTGCTTCCAAAGCAACAGGATACCCGATCGCGAAGGTTGCGGCGAAGATCGCACTTGGATACAATCTGGATGAGATCAAGAATGCAATCACACAGAAGACCTATGCAAGTTTTGAGCCAATGCTTGACTATGTAGTAGTTAAGATCCCGAGACTTCCATTTGATAAATTTATCAGTGCGAAGAGAACACTGACAACACAGATGAAAGCAACCGGAGAAGTTATGAGTATCTGTAATAACTTCGAGGGAGCTCTTATGAAAGCAATCCGTTCTCTGGAGCAGCATGTAGACAGTCTGATGTCTTATGACTTCACAGATCTGACAGATGATGAACTGATCGATCAGCTGAAGAAAGTAGATGACATGCGTATGTGGAGAATCGCAGAAGCATGCAGAAGAGGAATCTCTTACGATCTGATCCACGAGATTACAAAAGTTGATGAGTGGTTTATCGATAAATTTGCGATCATCACAGAGATGGAGACAGCTCTGAAGACACAGGAACTTACACCGGAACTTCTTGCAGAAGCAAAACGTATCGAGTTCCCGGATAATGTAATCGCACAGCTGACAGGTAAGACAGAGCAGGAAATTCACGATATGCGTCATGCAAACGGTATCGTTGCAGCATATAAGATCGTAGATACTTGTGCAGCAGAGTTCGCCGCAGAGACACCATACTACTACTCTGTATATGGAAGCGAGAATGAAGTTGAACAGACAAAAGATAAGAAGAAAGTACTTGTTCTTGGATCCGGTCCGATCCGTATCGGTCAGGGTATCGAGTTCGATTTCTGTTCTGTACATTGTACATGGGCATTTGCAAAAGACGGATATGAGACAATCATTGTAAATAATAACCCGGAGACAGTAAGTACAGACTTTGATATTGCTGACAAGCTGTATTTTGAGCCACTGACACCGGAAGATGTAGAGAGTATCGTTGATATTGAGAAACCGGACGGAGCAGTTGTACAGTTTGGTGGACAGACAGCAATCAAGCTGACAGAAGCACTTATGAAGATGGGAGTACCGATCCTTGGTACATCCGCAGAGAATGTAGACAAAGCCGAAGACCGTGAGCTCTTTGATGAGATTCTTGAAGAGTGCGAGATTCCACGTCCGACAGGTGGAACAGTATTCACAGCAGAAGAAGCGAAAGAAGTTGCCAACAGACTTGGATATCCTGTATTGGTTCGTCCTTCCTACGTTCTGGGTGGACAGGGAATGCAGATTGCAATCAACGACAATGATATTGATGAATTCATCGGAATCATTAACAGAATCGCACAGGATCACCCGATCCTTGTAGATAAATACCTTCAGGGAAAAGAGATTGAGGTCGATGCAGTATGCGACGGAACTGATATCCTGATCCCGGGTATCATGGAACATATCGAGCGTGCAGGAATCCACTCCGGAGACAGTATTTCCGTATATCCGGCACAGAGCCTGACAGAAGGAGCAAAAGCAAAGATTGCTGAGTATACAAGAAGACTTGCAAAATCACTCCATGTTATCGGTATGATCAATATCCAGTTTATTGTGTGCGGCGAAGATGATGTATATGTAATCGAAGTAAATCCACGTTCCAGCCGTACAGTACCATATATCAGTAAGGTGACAGGTATCCCGATTGTTCCTTTGGCAACACAGGTTATCACAGGAAAGAAGATCAAAGATCTTGGATACACACCGGGACTTCAGCCGGAAGCTGATTATGTAGCGGTTAAGATGCCGGTATTCTCCTTTGAGAAGATCCGCGGAGCTGATATCAGCCTTGGACCTGAGATGAAGTCTACAGGAGAGTGTCTTGGAATTGCAAAGACATTTGATGAAGCACTTTACAAAGCATTTATCGGAGCTGGAATCAAGCTTCCGAAGCATAAAAACATGATCATGACAGTCCGTGACGAAGACCATGCAGATGCAGTAGAGATCGGAAGAAGATTTGAGAAGATTGGATACCATATCTTTGCTACAAGCGGAACAGCACGTGCGCTGAATGAGGCGGGAGTAAAGGCTACTCCGGTTCGTAAGATCGAGCAGGAATCACCGAACCTTCTTGACCTGATCCTCGGACATAAGATCGATCTTGTTATCGATATCCCGGCACAGGGTGCAGAGCATTCAAGAGATGGATTTGTAATCCGTAGAAATGCAATCGAGACAGGTGTGAATGTACTGACTGCAATTGACACAGCGTATGCACTGATCACAAGTCTTGAGAATACAGATATTAAGAAACTGTCACTGATCGATATTGCGAAGGTGCAGTAAGATTTGTTGAACCAGGATTCTTTCAATTAAAGGGAAAGCTAACAATTACAATAACAACATAGAATGTGTTGGATTAGTGTAATTGTTAGCTTTCCTCTTTTTGTTAGTTATTGTTAGTTACTCAAACTTTTCTAAAAATTCAAATACTCCATCTTCTTCAAAGGTTCCTGTTATGTAGGAAGCAGCCTCTTTTACTTCAGTAGGAGCGTGGCCCATTGCTATACTTGTATTTACGGTTCGAAACATATCAATATCATTTGGGCTGTCACCGAAACCGAAAGACGGCCAATCTGTCAGATGAAGGTATTCCAGCATTTTTTTAATCCCTATAGCTTTATTACATTCTTTCATAAGGATATCACCATGCAGTTTTGTCTGCATGAATAGATTTAGGTGGTGTGCCTGCGCCCATTGAGTAATAGCAGGAAGTTCTTCTGCCTGTTTTAGATGAAAAGTGACAGAGTAGATTGCGTCCATTGTGGAAGGGGGTTGCTGAAGTAGTTGATCTATTGCTGGAAATTGTTTTTCTAATGATTCTCCTTGTTCTGCACGATAAATAAAAGAACTCCCTTCAAAATAAGATGAGATTTTAAGTTCTCTCAAATAGTTATATAGTTCTAATAATAATGGGCGTGGAAAAGGGCAATCCCAAATTACGTTATCTTGTATGCGAAGATAGGCACCTGTGGAACAAATTATCCCATTAAATCCAATGGATAGAAGCTTAGGTGGAAGATCAGAATAACCTCTTCCGGTGCAAAGAAATATTTTATGTCCTTTTATTTTTAAATAAAGCAATTTTTTGCGTAGTTGATGAGAAACAGGCTTCTGATAAGTCGCAAGTGTCCCATCGATGTCAAAGAAAAAAGTAGAGTTATTCATAATAATCACCAAAAAAATAAAAAAGTATTGAATAAAAATGTTCAATGTGCTACTGTCTATATATAACATAATATAACGTATTATATCAAAAGTAAACATCTAAATGAAATAAGGAGGGAATAAAATTGAAAAATAGAATTCTTTGTATAGGAGATTCAAATACTTGGGGATATATGCCAGGTAGTGGAAAAAAATATGAAAAAGAAGTTAGATGGACAGGAAGGATTGCACAGGCACTTCAACAGGAATATGAAGTTATTGAAGAGGGAATGAATGGAAGAACAACAGCATTTACTGATCGAATTGAACCAGGTACATGTGCATTGGATTATTTATACCCTTGCTTGATTTCACAATTTCCTTTAGATTATATCATCGTTATGCTAGGAACAAACGATACAAAAATAAGATATGGTGTGAATGCAGTAGAGATTGGATATGGCATTGACGAAGTTCTATTACAAATAGAAGATGTGTGTAGACGAAAAGGTCAGAATCCAGTGAAAATAGTTATTGCACCAGCGAAGTTATATCCAAAGCCAGAGTGGGTAGAATTTTCTGAGGAATCTTGTAGAAAAGCAACACAACTGACTGAAGAATATCGTCAGATTGCAGCTATTCACAAGGCACATTTTTTAAGTGCGGCGGAGATACTGGATGCAAAGTGCATTGGCTCAGATGGAATTCATTTCACGGAAGAAGGTCATAGAAGGCTTGCAGAAGAAATCTTATTGCTGATAAAAAATGTGACAAAATAATTAGAAGTAAAAAGGATGTTTGAAATTATATGTGTAACTTTAAGCATCCTTTTTATAGATTTATTAGACTATAGTTTCTGTAATATTATTTTGGATCATCCAGATAAAAACGATACTGGTCAGCCAATACATAATCTTTTCCAATATAGACGAGCTCATTATTACTGTCATAACCTTCCGAATAAAGGAAAAAGAGTGGTTCGCGATTAGGAACTCTTAATTCTTTTGCAATACGTCCGGAGGCACGGGCAAGATCAAGATAGGAGTTGTTGGAATAAGAAACAATGGTATGGCATTTTTTTTCTAGAAGTTCAAACAAGGATCCATCTAAAGGTTCTTCTAACAGAAAAGCAAATTTCTGATATGGAAAAAGGTTTGTTTCGTACATGATAGGAACACCATCAGCAAGATTGATTCTCTCAATGGAAACTGCATGGCTGCCAGCTTCTAGTCCCATAGTTTTTGCATCTTCATCTGATAATTCTACAATTTCTCGTTTGATCACTTTTCTAGAAGGAACCATGCCATTTGCTTCACAGGATTTTGAAAATCCTAATAGATATTTGATCTTGCGTGCAACTTTGGCATGTTTTACAAAAGTTCCTTTTCCTTGTTTCTTGACAAGATAATTTTCCTGACACAATTCTTGAATTGCACGGCGTACGGTAATACGGCTTACCTGAAACATTTCACTTAGTTCTGTTTCAGTTGGGATTTTTGAACCATATGGAAATGTATTATCGGTAATTTTGCCTTTGATTTCTTCTTTTAATTGTTGGTAAAGAGGCATTTCATTGCCTGAATCGAGTTTCATAATATTCCCCTTTGTTGTATTTAAATTAAATTTATGAATTCATTATACAGGAAAGATAAAAAAACCACAATAAAGCGTAATGCATATTTTGCTTGTGAAAAAATAAAATTTTATAAAAGCACATTTTATTGTGAAAAGCATATAAAAAATACGAAGAGAAATTGTATAATGTGTCAATATTGACAGTTGAGTAGAGTGGTGATATATTTAAATAAATACATAACGTTATAAGACGTATTAAATAAGGAGGGCAATTATGAAACTAATAAACAGAGAACAGATTGCAGGCATGAATATCCATTATTTATTTTATTCATTGGATTATTTTCTGGATAAACAGGCAGAGCTTGGATTTAAAACAATTGAGCTCTGGGGTGGGGCACCACACTTTTATTTAGATTCTATGGGATATCAGGATGCGAAGGTAGTTCGGAAAAAAATTGAATCTCGAGGACTTCAGGTAAAGGTTTTTACACCGGAAAATGTTATGTATCAGTATCAAATGGCAGCTCAGACACCGGAACTTTTTGAAAAAAGTTTCCAGTACTTTAAGAATGGTCTTCAGGTAGCAAGCGAACTTGGCTGTAAAATTATGCAGACAAATTCCGGTTGGGGATATTGGAATGAAGACAGGGAAGAAGCATGGAAACGTTCTCGGGAAATGATCTCAAAATTGGCAGATGAGGCTGGCAGACTAGGAATTTGTCTTGCGATGGAAAGTTTAAGACCTCAAGAGTCACAGTTAGTTGTAACATTGAAAGATGCCAAGAGGATGTATGATGAAGTGAATTCTCCAAATTTGAAAATTTTGATAGATACAACAGCAATGAGTGTGCAAGGAGAGACAATAGATGACTGGTTTGATGTGTTTGGAGATGAAGTTATCCATACCCATTTTATTGATAGTAATCCATATGGACATCTTGCGTGGGGATTCGGAAATAGAAGTCTTCAGGAATATCTAGAAGCATTAAATCGCCACAACTATCAAGGATGTCTTGGACAGGAATTGACAGAGTTTGATTATTATGAAAATCCGGGAGAAATTGACCGGAAGAATATGGCTGCTTTTGAGCCATTTATTCGATAATGTTATTTTGTGAAGTAGGAGCCGCATTTGCGACTCCTAAAAATATATCATAGACAGGAGACGAAAAATGAAGCTAGATAAGGAATCAACGGTTTCTTTGTATATACAGTTGATGCATGTAATCAAAGAGCAGATACATAACGGAACATATTTGGAGGGAGAACAGATTCCAACAGAGGGGGAACTGTCCAAGATGTATAATATTAGTAGAATAACAATTAGAAGGGCAATTGAAGAGCTGTGTCAGCAAGGATACCTGAAAAAGATTCAGGGGAAGGGAACATTTGTAGAAGCACCAAAAATCTATAGAAAATTGGAACAGGATAATAATATCAGCTTTACAGAAGCATGTAAATTGAATGGATGTACATCGAGTTCACATGTTATATCTTTTCGAATTGAAAAAAATAAAGGGGAGAAAACACAGTTTCTTCAGATAGGAGAAGAAAGTTTCGTTTATCATATTCAGAGGATTCTGTCAGCGGATGGACTGCCGGTAATTTTTGAAGATATTTACATGGAGGCAGATCGTTTTCCGGATTTCCCAATCGATCATCTAGAGAATGGGTCTCTGACAAGGTTGCTGGAAGAGAGATATCAGATTTGCCGACAGAACAAGGGGCGAAGTATTATTGAGGTTGGAATTGTACCAGAATATATTGCCCATTATCTTCAGGTAGATGAAAATGAGCCGGTTATGCTTTTGAAAAACTATATGTATGATGGAGATGGCAGACCTTTGTATCTAAGTAGTGAAGTTATTGTTGGAACGAGATATCAGATATCTGTTTGAAAGGTTATATTAAATCTGAAAAAAAATAGAAGTTTGGAAAAAAATGCGCTTCTAATCAACTTATTTGTTGATAAGTTGGCTATAAATTGGGCAGAACATACAAAAAAAGACATATAAACTGGATAAATTATACGAAATCACGATTGAAGTGAAAGGTCATATTGAAATATAATGATATATAACGTTATAATACAAGTAAAGAAAGGAGGAAGAAAAAGTGAGTAAAAAGTATTCATTCTTAATTCAGGCAAAGCACGTATTTGATGGAAAACAAAAGTCAACTTATGAAGGTTTCCTTTGTCTGAAAGATAAGCAGATCGTTAAGATGGGAAAAGGAAAAGCCAGTCAGAAAATCCAGGAAGAAGCAGAAGAAATTCTTGAGTTTGACAAAGAACTTGTAATGCCTGGCGTTACTGATACTCATACTTTCTTTACTGGGTATGCAGTCTTTCATCTTGGAGTAGATGTCTCTGAGATAAAGACAAATGAAGAAGGTGAAAAAGCCTTAAAAGCGTATGAAGAGGAGAAACATCCAAAGAATGTATTGTTTGGACATGGATGGAAGCCAACGCAGTGGAAACAGAAAGATGGAGAGCAGATGTTGGAGGAAGCTTTTCCAGATAAGCCGGTCATTCTTTTTGCAGAAGACCGAGGAAGCTGTATTATGAACGAAAAGGCAAAAGAAGTGTATCAGTTTACCTCAGACAGCTGTTATCCAGAAAGTTACTACAGAATCATGAAGGAATATCTCAATGACCGTGAGTTTATTGAGAAAGAACTGAAAGATTATGCGGCAATGCTTAATAGTAGAGGCGTAACTTCAGTAAAAGAAATGGGATTTGATGACTTTTATGGATTTACAGATTATCTGAAAGAGATTGAAAATTCGGACGATCTTCATCTGAGATTTTTCTTTATGTCTCAGCCGGTTGGAGCACCAATGAATCTTGAGTATGCGAAGAGGATGCGAGAGAAGTTTAAAGGTGATAAAATTCGATTCAGTGGATTTAATCGAATGACAGATGGAACAATTGCTGATTACAAAGGTGAACTGAAAAAACCGTACGAGAAGAAAGATTTTGTGTGCAGTATTGATATCCCGTGGAATGAGATTGAACAGGATGTTCTTGAAGCAGATAAAGAAGGGTTCCGGTGGTCCTTACATGCGCAGGGAGATGGAGCAGTAGCAAAGATTGCAAAAATCTATGACAAGTGTAAAAAAGTCGATGGAAAGTTAGTAAATAAGCAGGCACTCACAGACATGGAGTTTACATCACCAGAAGATCTTGAGAAGTTAGGGAAAATTGGTGCAAATGCAGAATTATATTTTCAGATTATGTCACTTGACCCAGGGAATGTCCTAAAAGAAAATATTGAGCGAACAATTGGAAATGAAAGAGGCAAGTATTATTGGAATCGTCGTAAGATGGAGGATAGTGGAATCAATCTTTGCGGAGCAACAGACCTTCCTCTTTTGATTACAAGTGTCCCGGAATCTATTTATTATTCTTGCGGAGGATACATGGATGGAGAAGAAGAACCATTTCAGACAGAAAATACATTAAGCGCGGCTGAAATATTGAAAGCATGGACGCTTGGTGGACAGAAGAGTCTTGGAATGGAAGATAAGCTAGGAACGCTTGAAGAAGGAAAGATTGCAGATATTGCAATTTTTGATAGAGATTTAACAACAGAAAATCCGAAAACAGTAAAAGATGCAAAAGTTATACTTACTATTTTAGATGGAAAAATTATTTATAAGTTATAACGAATAAGGTGAGAGAGGAAACAGTTATGGGAGAACAAAAGAAGAAAAGATTTCATATGCCTCATGCATATACATTGATATTTTTACTGATTGTACTTGTAGCAGTCTTGACATGGATTATTCCAAGTGGAGAATTCCAGAGAACAATGGTTGAAACATCGACAGGCGAAAGAGAAGTAGTTGTTGCAGGAACTTATCATGGAGTTTCAAAAATCGCAGAAGATGGAACAAACCTAAGACAGGGAATACAGGCAGTGCTTACAGCACCGGCGCTTGGAATCCAGAATGCAATTGAAGTACTTGCATTTGTATTTATCATTGGTGGTGTATTCCAGATTATGGCAAAAACAAATGCATTAAATATGGGAATTCGCAGTATAATTGATAAATTGGGTGATAAAGAATTTTTGATGATTCCTATTTTGATGATACTTTTCGGCTTAGGTGGTACAACATATGGTATGTCAGATGAACTTGTTCCATTCTATCTATTGGTTATGCCGGTTGTGTTTGCAATGGGATATGATTCAATGACGACATTTATGATTGTATGTATGTCAGCTACTGTTGGATATGCTGCTTCAACGATCAATCCATTCTGCGTACTTGTTGCACAGGGAATTGCAGGAATTCAAGGAAATCCGCAGCTTGTATTTCGTATGATTCAGTGGGTGATCATGATGGCGATTATCATTGCTTTTACTACAATTCGTGCAATGAAAGTAAAGAAGAATCCACAGAGTTCTATCACATATAAAGATGATATCATCAAAAGACAAGAAATGATCACGCAAGAGGCAGGGAATACAAAGTTGACAGTTCGTCAGAAATTAGTACTTGTAGTTTTTGTTGCTGGTATGGCGTTAATTATTACAGGCCTTGTAAAATTCGGTTGGTACATGAACGAATTGTCTATGGTATTTCTTGGAATGGGTCTTCTGATGGGAATTATTGGAGGTCTTGGAGAGACAGAGATTGCAGAAGAATTTGTAGCAGGTGTGAAAGATATTGCTTTTGCAGCAATTTTAATTGGATTCTGTAGTGGAATCATGGTTGTAGCTAATGATGGAAAAATTATTGATACAATTCTTAATTCTTTAAGTAATCTGCTCGCAGGAACAGGAAACGTATTGTTTGTAGTTGTTATGTATATCGTACAGTCAGTATTAACATTACTTGTTCCATCATCATCAGGACTTGCAGCATTGACAATGCCAATCATGTCTTCGTTATGTGATCTTCACGGAGCAAATCCAGAAGCAGCTGTAACAGTACTTCAGTATGCAAATCAGCTGACAAACATGATGAGTCCGGTTGCAGGAACAACAGTTGCAGGACTTGCAGTGTGTAGAATTTCTTTCAGCCAGTGGTGGAAGACAATCTGGAAAGTATTTGTTGTATTAACAATTATCGCATTAGTATTCTGTGCAATTTCTGCAGGAATGTAGCTAATAGGTATTCGTCCAAATAATGGGTGAAAAATAAATTAAAAAAAGAATGAAAAGAAAAGGAGATTAAACAATGAGAACACCAGAAGAATTAATTAAAGCAATCGTAGCAGAACAGGGAGAAATCAAAGACGTATTTTTAACAGCATGCGGAGGATCTTTAGTTGATCTGTATCCGGGATACTATTTTATTAATGCAGAGTCTGAGACAATGCACTCACATTGGCTTACAGCAAAAGAACTTGTAGTTTCTCCATCTAAATTCCTGAAAAAGGGAGCACTTGTAATTCTGTGTTCCCACGGCGGAAATACTGGAGAGACTGTAGCAGCAGCAAAGCATGCAAAAGAGTGTGGCGCAGCTGTTATTACAATGACACACAATCCGGAGTCTATTTGTGCACAGGAAGAAATGAACCCAATCGTATATTCTTGGGAAGATTCTACAAATGAGAAAGACAGACCACAGGGAATTGTAATGCGCATTCTGAACGAGCTGATGAAAATGCAGGAGCCATCTTATACAAAATATGAAGCTATTCTCGATGGACTTGAAAAAGCAGACGGAATCGTGCGTGCTGCTGTAAAGAAAGTACAGAACCGTACATGGGTATTTGCTGAGAAATATTTTGAAGAGCCATTCCTTTACATCATGGGATCAGGAGCATCTTATTCACAGGCATATGGATTCTCCATCTGTTCTCTTCAGGAGATGCAGTGGATGGATTGCTGCTACCTGCATTCAGGAGAATATTTCCATGGACCATTCGAGTGTACAGACGAAGATCATCTGTATATCCTCCTGATGGGAACAGGAGCTGCAAGAGTAATGGATGAAAGAGCTCTTACATTCCTTGAGAAATATGCAAAGAAATATGAAGTGATCGATGCAAAAGAACTTGGAATTGATGCAATTGATGAAAGTGTTAATGAGTACTTCTGTCCAATGCTGTTCTATGCAATGAGCGTTGCTTACCGTACAGGACTTCAGGACAAGAGAAGACATCCACTTGATATGAGAAGATACATGGGTGTTGTAGAGTACTAAGAAAAAGCAATGAGAGGAAAAGCCGGAGAAGGCTTTTCCCTTCAAAAGCAGGAGGGAATAAAGCGATGGCAGAGCATAATGTAAAAATTTTAGGTTTTGGTGATAATGTAGTTGATATGTATGAGCATCTGAAGACAATGTATCCAGGCGGAAATTGTGTTAATCTGTGTGCTTATGCAAAGCGTTTCGGTGTCGAGAAATCTGCATACATGGGATATTTTGGAAATGATGACAATGCAGAATATGTGATCAAGGTACTTGAAGAAATCGGAATCGAAATGTATAAATGTAAACAGCTCGATGGCGAGAATGGATGGTCTAAAGTTACATTGAAAGATGGAGACAGAGTATTTGTTGACTGGAACGATGGAGGAATCCGTGGAAAGACACCATATATCCTGGATCGTTTTGATCTTGATTATATTAAGCAGTTTGATGTAGTACATTCAGGTAATTATTGTTTTACAGAATCAGAGCTTGGTAAGATTAAGGCGACAGGTGTAAAAGTTGCATTTGACTTTTCAGATGATTCAACAGAAGAGTATTACAAAAAAGTACTTCCGGATGTAAATTATGCATTCTGTTCTTTTGACGGAAATGAAGAGGAATTAAAAGCACATCTTCAGATGATGATTGATGGCGGAGCAGAACTCGCAACTGCTTCTAGAGGAGCAGAAGGTTGTGTTCTTTATGATGGAGAAACATTTTACAGACAGCCGGCAGTTCCGATTGAAAAAGTAGTTGATACAATGGGAGCAGGTGATTCTCTGATTACGTCTTTCCTTGTTGGTTACACAGATCGTATCAAAAAGGGTGAGGAAAAATCAGAAGCAATCAAAAATGCACTGGCAGACGCAGCAAAATTTGCATCTGAAATCTGTGGATTGGAAGGTGCATTTGGTTACGGAAGACATTACGAATAAATAGTCGGATTAACTGGAGGGCTACAATGATTTATCATGGAGATGCTTATCAATATATTCTCCAGACACCAGATATTCTACTTGAAATTTTTCGAAAAAAAGAAGAAATTTTAAAGGATAGTATAGAATTGGTGAAAAAACATAAGATCGATGAGATATTTCTCTCGGGATCAGGTTCCTCATATAATGCAACACTGGCAGCAGCTACATTTGCAAAAAAGAAACTGGGAATACGGGTAACGCCTGTATTCCCAGTTGAGTTAAGTGAAGAAATTACCGTATTTCCTAAAAATTCCCTTGTGATTGGCATTTCACAACAAGGAACAAGCACAGCTGTGATTCAGGCATTAGATAAAGTAAGAGAAACGGGAATTCCAACGATCTCTATGACAGGAGAATATGATACAGAAATCGTGTCACATGCTGATGCGAATATTTATGTAGAATGCGGTTATGAAGATGCTGGTTCTACAACAAAAGGTTACACAGCAACAGTCCTGACATTATATCTTTTCCTTCTTGAAGTTGCAAAAAATTCAGAAGGAGATTTGAAATTAAAAGAGGAAGAGATAACTGTATATGAAGAACGAATTCAGAAAGTAATCTTAAATCTTCCGAAACTTCTTCCAATTTGTGAAAAATGGGCTGAAAAGGAAGCAAAGAAATTGAGAACCTGTACAGACCTGATTATTCTGACAGAGAGTAACCAAAAAAGTCTGCTCTTAGAAGAAGTGTTGAAAATATCGGAAACATCACGTTTTCCGGTACGTGGCTATGAGGCATGTGAATTCATTCATGGAATGTATAATGCAGTAACAGAACAGACGGAGTTTTTATATTTGTTTTCACAAAGCGGAAGCGATTCCAAAGAAATGCAACATTTATATGAATATTATAAAGGGAAAAATAAGCAATATGCAGTCAATACTCAGAAAGAAAATGATGACGGACTATATGCGGAGTTCCTTCAAGACTCAGATTTTTCTACGTTAGAATATACAATTCCATTTCAAATGCTTTTTGTGAAAGCATCAAGAGAGAGAGGGATAGATCTTAATATTCCAAAGGATCCACAGTTTCATCATTATATGGGAAGCAAAATAGGGCAATAATAAGATGGACGAAAAAGACTGTTTGAGGGTAAAACATTTGTGTAAAGCCTGTAGACAGTCTTTTGTTTTGAGGAGAAGATAAAGTGTTGTATATTTGTACAAAAAGAAAAGAAGAAATTTGTAAAAAACAGAAAAAAGAAATGGAAAAACAAGCATATATTGAATCTGAAATATTACTGTGTTATATTATCATATAACGATATAATACGTATTTCAACAAAGGAGAAGCCCATGAGAACTGAAAAAAAATTTAAAACAAAGGCAGTATTTTTTGTGGTACTTGCAGCCATAATGATAATACTGCAACTGCCTCAACAGGTCTGTGCGACAGAACAAAAAGATACGATTGTTGTTGGAACAAATGCAGAGTATGCGCCGTTTGAATATCTGGATAGCAATGGGAATCTTACAGGTTTTGATATTGACTTAATGAACGCAATAGCAAAAGAGGAGAACGTCAATATCAAATGGGTAGATCTTCCATTTGACTCTTTGCTGGGGTCAATTGAAGCAGGGGATATTGAAGCAATTGCAGCATCTATTGCTCCGACAAAAGAACGAGCTCAGAGTGTTGATTTTTCAGACGTTTATTATACAGGATCTCAAAGTATTGTATATCGAACAGGAGATGAATACACAGATTTTTCTGAGCTGACAGGAAAGACAATTGCTGTTCTTGAAGGGTCTCAGAGTGATTTGATTGCTTCTGGCGAAAACGAAGATTATGGTATTGTTAGTGGTGCAACAGTAAAACGATTTAAGAATGCTTCCAGTGCAATAATGGAACTGAAAAATAAAGGCGCTGATGTTGTAATCATTGATACAATTATGGCAGAAATTTATTGCCGACAGACGGATGGAATCAAATCAATTCCGGTAGAAGGAACAGAAGAAGATACTGTATTTTGTGTTCAAAAAGGAAACAGTAATTGTGCACAACTTTTAAACAATGGATTAAAAAAGGTAAAGGAAAACGGAACATATGATGAATTGTATGCAAAGTATTTTTCTGGAGAAGAGAATGACAATGTTCAAATAACAGAGACACAGGATAAAAATGTTGGAATTTTTGGAACATTGAAGTTTATCTTTGTAGATGAAAATCGTTGGCAATACTATGTGAATGGACTTGGTACAACTTTATTAGTTTCTTTGCTTTCAGTCTTTGTAGGACTTCTACTTGGTTTGATTGTCGCAATTATAAGGATTAATGCTGATAGAAAAGGAAAGAAGACAATCGCTTCTTTGATTGCTGCATTCTATGTTGATGTGATCCGTGGAACACCATCTGTACTGCAGTTAATGATTGTTTACTTTGCAGTTTTCCACAGCAGACTTGGATATGTGGCGGCTGTTGTAAGTTTTGGAATTAACAGTGGAGCTTATGTGTCAGAGGTGATACGTGGAGGAATTCAGGCAGTTGACCGGGGACAGACAGAGGCAGGACGATCCCTTGGTCTTTGCTATAAAGATACAATGAGATATATTGTTATTCCACAAGCAGTTAAGAATATTCTTCCGGCAATGGGAAATGAGTTTATACAGTTGATTAAAGAAACTTCTATTTTGGGTTATGTTGGGATAGTGGATTTGACGAAAGCAGCAAGTTATGTATCATCAAGAACATATAAGATGTTTATTCCACTGCTTGCGGCAGGCATTGTTTATTATTTGATTGTAAAACTGTTGTCTGTTTTCTTAAGAAAATTTGAAAGGAGATTAAAAGAAAGTGATTAAAGTTCGAAATTTACAGAAATCGTTTGGTGATAATCATGTATTAAATGGAATAGATGTTGATATTCGAAAAGGAGAATGTGTCTGTGTGATCGGTCCTTCAGGTTCAGGAAAATCTACTTTTTTAAGATGTCTTAATCTTTTGGAAAAGCCGGAAGAAGGGGAAATATATATCAATGGACAGGATATCATGGATCCAAAACTTAATGTTGATAAATATCGTGAAAATCTTGGAATGGTTTTTCAACATTTTAATCTCTTTCCTAATATGACAGTAAAGCAGAATATTACATTAGCTCCAGTGCGTTTAAAAAAATGGACAAAAGAAGAGGCAGACACGAAAGCAATAGAGTTGTTAAGAAGAGTTGGATTGGAACGCAAGGCAGACACCTATCCAAACAAGCTCTCAGGAGGTCAAAAGCAAAGAGTTGCAATTGCAAGAGCATTGGCAATGAATCCGGAAGTAATGCTTTTTGATGAGCCGACCTCTGCACTAGATCCAGAGATGGTCGGAGAGGTACTTGATGTTATGAAATCTCTTGTAAAAGAAGGGATGACAATGGTTGTCGTAACTCATGAGATGGGATTTGCTAAGAATGTTAGTGACAGGGTTATTTTTATGGATCAAGGTGTAATTGTTGAAGATGAGTCACCTAGAGAATTGTTTGAGAATCCAAAACATGAAAGGACGAAAAACTTTTTGTCGAAGGTATTATAAGCTCTAAACAAGAATTAGCATTTTTGTGTGTCTTCTGTTGTCACTCCTATATAAACGCGGTATAATGAATTTATCAATAAGCAGTCTTTTTAAAGAACGAAAATAAAGTTATTTCACATAGTACTTTTTGATAAAATCAGGACTGCGGAAAAGGAGGACTCAAATATGAAGATAGACATGCACTGTCACGTGAAAGAGGGGTCCATAGACAGCAGGGTAGGGATTGAGGAATATATCACGATACTCAAGGAACACGGATTTCAGGGAATGGTGATCACGGATCACGACACATATAATGGCTACCGCTACTGGAAGAAGAATTTAAAAGGAAAGAAACATACCGATTTTGTGGTACTCAAAGGAATTGAATATGATACGAGAGATGCAGGGCATATTCTTGTAATTATGCCGGAGGGTGTAAAGATGCGTTTACTTGAGATGCGTGGAATGCCGCTTGCACTTCTGATCGATTTGGTTCACCGCAATGGTGGAGTTTTGGGACCGGCACATCCATGCGGAGAAAAGTACATGAGCTTCACTCATGCGAGAAGATACTACCTCTCACCTGAGATTGTTAAACGATTTGATTTTATTGAGACATTCAATTGTTGTGAACCGAAGGATTCTAATGCTGGTGCCTTAAAACTGGCAGAGAAATACGGTAAGGTGATGACCGGTGGAAGTGATTCCCACAAGACAGACTGTGTCGGACGGGCATATACAATCTTACCTGAACCGGTCAAAACGGAGACAGAGCTGATCTCTTTGATCCATAAGAAGACTGCATTCAAGACAGGTGGTGTCTATTATAATAAGACGACAAAAGAGAAGATCGGGAAGGTAAATAAGCTCCTTGTATATTCTTTCTGGGTATACAACAAGAGTGGTGAGCTAATGAAACGTCGTGGGCGGAATAAGAAAATGGAAGAAGAACATCCATTTGATCCGATTGATCCAATCGAACTGTATTATCACTCATAATTGTTTTTAGATAGTTACTATGCTTTCCTGTAAGCCCCAGGCGAAATACCATATTTTCTTTTGAAAATGCGGTTGAAGTAGGACAGGTTGTCAAAACCACTGGTATCGGCAATCATCAGAATAGAGTCATCGGATGATTTGAGAAGTCTGGCAGCCATTGTAAGTCGGTAATCATTTAAGTATTCAGTGAATCCGATTCCCATGTGGGCTTTGAAGAACTTCATGAAATGAGATTTACTATAATAAGTAAGTTCAGCCATGTCATCAATCGTTAGTTTTTCTGTATAATGATTTTCTACGTATTTTAAAACAGTTTTCATTTTCTCCAAAGATTTGGAATTGGAGGAAGTGGAGACTGTTTTTTTCTGACGTTCAGAGATCAGAAGAAAGAAAAAGTTAAACAGAGAACTTTTCACAGCAAGCTGCCATCCAGGTGTCTGATCAGCACAGACAAGGTCAATCTGTCGGATACAATTGCTTAAGGCTTCAAAAGATCCGAGAGCCGGAGTGAGAAAATATTCAATAGGAAGAGAACCGTCAAGAAGTGGAACGATGTATTGAATCATGCACAGATCGTTTGCTCCGGAAGAAAGTAAATCTGGTTTGAAAATAATATTTTCATATTCCATTTTAAAAGTATCATCCTGTTCGATGGCATGGAGACATCTAGGGGGAATAATAATAATATCTCCACTGTGAACCAGACGCTTATCAAAGTCCACAGAAACAAAACCCTGCCCTCTTTTAATGACAACAAGTTCCAACTCATCGTGCCAGTGCAGTGGTACTCCAGGGAAATCGAGAGGGATCGAGCAGAGATAAGTATTATAAGGAAATTCTGCGGATGTATGCGCTTTTGTTTCATGATAATTCTGATATTCGTTAATGTTCATATAAAAATGAGATCCTTTCAATAAAATGATATCTGACACACCTGCTGGTCAAACTAGATTGAATTATAAGAATGATAGTATTGTACAATAAAGTGCAAGTATATTGCAAGATATTTGAAGATAATCGTATTAAAATACAATCATAAGTTAAAAACAAAGAAACAAAGTATGTAACATAAAAACAGAATCAGATTTGAAGGGAGATTATTCAAATGAACATTCAGGAAACATTACAGCAGAAACTGGGTAAAGAGATTGCACAGGCTTCCAATGAAGAAATCTACGGAGCACTTCTTAGTATGGTGCAGGAAATGGCAGGAGAAAAGGAACGTACAGATAGTAAGAAAAAACTTTACTATATTTCCGCAGAGTTCTTGATCGGAAAACTGCTTTCTAACAACATGATCAACCTTGGTATTTTTAATGAAGTAAAAGATGTACTTGCACAGAACGGTAAGAATATTGCAGAAATCGAAGAAGTAGAGCCAGAGCCGTCACTTGGTAATGGTGGACTTGGACGACTGGCAGCATGTTTCCTTGATTCAATCGCAACACTTGGACTTGCAGGAGACGGTGTCGGACTGAACTATCATCTTGGACTTTTCAAACAGGAGTTTAAAAATAACCTTCAGAGAGAAACTCCGAATCCATGGATTGAAGAAAAATCCTGGCTGAAAAAGACAGATGTTGTTTATCCGGTATCTTTCAAAGGACTTAATGTAAATGCGAGAATGTATGATATTGAAGTAACAGGATATAACAATAAGACAAATAAATTACATCTCTTTGATATTGACTCTGTAGATGAGACAATCGTAGAGGATGGAATTGCTTTTAATAAAGAAGACATCGAGAAGAACCTGACACTTTTCTTATATCCAGATGACAGTGATGAGAACGGAAGACTGCTTCGAATCTATCAGCAGTATTTCATGGTAAGTGCAGGAGCACAGCTGATTCTTGATGAATGTACAGCAAAGGGATGCAACCTTCATGATCTTGCTGATTATGCAGTGATCCAGATCAATGATACTCACCCGACAATGGTAATTCCGGAACTGATCCGTCTTCTTGTAGAGAGAGGATTAGACATGGATGAGGCGATCGAAGTTGTTTCTAAGACATGTGCATACACAAACCATACAATCCTTGCAGAGGCACTGGAAAAATGGCCTGTATATTACCTGAAGAAGGTAGTTCCGCAGCTGATGCCGATCATCGAAGTGTTGGATGATAAAGTAAGAAGAAAATATGAAGATGAAAGCGTTTCTATCATTGACAGAAATGATACAGTTCATATGGCACACATTGATATCCATTACGGATTCAGTGTAAACGGTGTTGCTTCTCTTCATACAGAGATTCTGAAAGAGACAGAACTGAATAATTTCTACAAGATTTATCCGGAGAAGTTTAACAATAAGACAAATGGTATTACGTTCCGTCGCTGGTTACTGCATTGTAATCCGGCTCTCACAGAGCTTCTTGATGAACTGATTGGAGAGGGATACAAGAAAGATGCAGCTGAACTTGAGAAACTTCTTGCATTTAAGGATGATGAGAAGGTTCTTGACAGATTAGTAGAGATTAAACATGCAAATAAAGAAGCACTCTGCAAATATCTGGAAGAGACACAGGGAGTAAAAGTAAGCCCTGATACAATCTTTGATATTCAGATCAAACGTCTGCATGAGTACAAACGTCAGCAGCTGAATGCATTATATATCATTGATAAATATCTTGAGATCAAAGCAGGAAAGATTCCGGCTGCACCGGTGACAGCTATCTTTGGAGCAAAGGCAGCACCGGCTTATGTGATCGCAAAAGATATCATTCATTTGATTCTTTGTCTGCAGGAGATCATCAACAATGATCCAGAGGTAAGTCCATACCTGAAGGTTGTTATGGTTGAGAATTATAACGTAACAAAGGCTGAAAAATTAATTCCGGCTTGTGATATTTCCGAGCAGATTTCACTTGCATCTAAAGAAGCCAGTGGAACAGGTAATATGAAATTCATGCTGAACGGAGCTGTAACACTCGGAACAGAGGATGGAGCAAATGTTGAGATTCATGAACTCGTTGGAAACGATAACATTTTTGTATTCGGTGCATCCAGTGATGAAGTAATCGAGCATTATGCAAAGGCTGATTATGTCGCAAAAGATTTCTATGAGAAGAATCCTGCGATCAAGGCAGCAATTGACTTTATTACAAGCGAGGAAGTTCTGAAAGTTGGAGAGAAAGAGAATCTTGAGAGACTGCAGCATGAGATTATCAGTAAAGACTGGTTCATGACCCTTCTTGACTTCGACAGCTATAAAGAAAAGAAAGAAGAAGCATTGAGAGCTTATGTAGATCAGAAAACATGGGCTAAGAAAGCACTTGTAAATATTGCGAAAGCAGGGTATTTCTCATCTGACAGAACAATCGAAGAGTACAACAGAGATATCTGGCATCTGTAAGAGGAGGAGAAGAACGTGAAAAGAGCGAGCGGAGTATTATTACCGGTATTTTCATTGCCATCAAAATACGGAATTGGCTGTTTCTCAAAAGAGGCGTATAAATTTATTGATCAGTTAAAAGAGGCTGGACAGAGTTACTGGCAGATTCTGCCGCTTGGACCGACTGGATACGGGGATTCCCCGTACCAGTCTTTCTCCACATATGCTGGAAATCCATATTTTATTGATTTGAAGACACTGATCAAAGAAGGACTTCTGACAAAAAAAGAATGTAAAGTGTATGATTTTGGAGAGCAGGCAGACAGTATTGATTACGAAAAAATCTACAATTCAAGATTTAAAGTGCTGAAAAAGGCATTTGAGCGTTTCGAAAAAGATGAAGCATATGATAACTTTATCAAAGAAAATGCGTATTGGCTGGATGATTATAGTCTTTACATGGCAATCAAGGACAGCAAAGGTGGAATCAGCTGGAATGAATGGGAAGAAGCCCTGAAAAACCGTGAGGAAGCAGCACTTGAGAATGCGAGAGAAGAACTTGCAGAAGAGATTGATTTTTACAAATTCCAGCAGTATGAATTCGATAAACAGTGGTCACAGCTTCACGCTTATGCAAATGAACAGGGAATTCAGATCGTTGGAGATATTCCGATTTATGTTGCATTTGACGGTGCAGACACATGGGCATCTCCGGAGTTATTCCAGTTTGATGAAGAGAATAATCCGGTGGCAGTAGCAGGATGTCCTCCGGATGATTTTTCTGCAACAGGACAGTTGTGGGGCAATCCGCTGTATAATTGGGAATATCACAAAAAGACAGAATACGACTGGTGGATTAAGAGAATCCGTCATTGTCTCAAATTATATGATGTAGTAAGAATTGATCATTTCCGTGGATTTGATGAATATTATTCCATTCCTTATGGAAATAAGACAGCAGTGGATGGAACATGGATGCCTGGTCCGGGAATGGATCTGTTCCGTACAATTGAAGAAAAACTTGGCAAATTGAATATTATTGCAGAAGACCTTGGATTCCTGACAGAAAGTGTACTTCAGATGTTGTCTGACAGTGGATTCCCGGGAATGAAAGTAATACAGTTTGCATTTGATCCAAATGGAGGCTCTGCATATCTCCCGCATAATTATCCGGAAAACAGTGTTGTATATACGGGTACGCATGACAATGATACAACAAGAGGATGGTATCACAGTACAGATAAAGCAACGCGAGATTTTGCAAAAGAGTATATGAATGCACAACGCCTGGATGAAGATGATCTGGCGTGGGATTTCATCCGACTTGCAATGAGCAGTAAGGCGAACCTTTGCGTAACTCCGATGCAGGATTTATTGAACCTGGATGGCAAGGCAAGAATCAATGTACCGTCTACACTTGGCGGAAACTGGACCTGGAGAATGGAGAAGGGACAGTTTGATGAAGAGACGGTGAAGAGATTGAAACGTATGACATGGTTGTACGAACGTCTTCCGAGAGAAGTTGAAAAGAAAATAAAATAGTAAAAGAGAGAGACTGTGTTGAGCATGGTCTCTTTTGTTTTTTTGATTATTATTCAGACGTTTGCAAAACAGCTGTTTTGGCTATCGGATCTATTTGTTAGAGTTGGGGAACGCAGTTTACGCATCTGCAACAACCGAAAGAACTGACGTCCTTTCGGTTAAGGGCATTCGCCCTATGTTCCCCAACCCTATCAGCTTAGTGCAAGCAAGCTTGCAATAGCTGTTAGTGTCAGGGAACGCAGATGCTAATTTTTCAGAATATTCTGAATTGCATGAAATATATAAAAAACATTGACAATTAAAAACAGCTGTGATAAGATAACTTTCGTCGCTGAGGAACAGCAAAGGAAACAACAGAGGAACAGAAGATAAAAGAAGACGCGGAGGCGGGACATTCTTGATCGGAAGGAAACTGGAAGATTTAAAAATCAATGAAATGATTGAAAAATAAATCAAAAAAGTTGTTGACAAAGAGTTCTGAAAGTGATATCCTAAATAAGCTGTCGCGTGAGACGGCAAAGGAAAGCTCGAAAAGAGCGGCAAAGAAAAATAAAAAAGTTCTTGACAAAGACAAAAGCTTTTGATAAAATATAAAAGCTGTCGCTTGAAAAGAACGACACAAACAAAGAACCTTGATAACTGAACAATAGACAACAACAACCCTTGAAAATTTCTTTAAG